>CAWUIN010000020.1:0-35094 GCA_963922535.1 uncultured Hyphomicrobiaceae bacterium
TTTTTTATGATATTAAATGCAGAAAAAATAAATAATTGCTGCAAAAAATATTAGAAAATTGGAATATTATCGTCTACCAAAATAACAGAGAGACTATATTACCGGTACTGCATAATAAACAGTCCACTATCCCTTCCGTTCCTCTATCAAGTTAAATCAACGTTATGGTCATGATTAAGCCTGGGTTTGACATAATACAAAAAGTGTCAAAGATCGACAGACTTGCGCTTGTCGCATTTGTGCTTGCAGCAGCACTGATCTTTCCCGTAGTGAGCGTGGTGTTATCAGTCTTCGAACAAGACAAGGGCACAATCGAGCATATCGCCAAAACATCCCTCATGGGCTACATCATCAATACATTTGCGCTTGCCTTCGGCGTAGGTTTGGGTGTGTTCGCCATTGGAAGTGTGACCGCATGGTTGGTTGTGATGTGCGATTTTCCCGGCCGGCGCTTCTTTGAGTGGGCGTTGGTGGTTCCTCTTGCAATTCCTGCCTACATCATCGCATACGCTTACACCGATCTTCTTTCGCATCCCGGTCTTGTACAAAGCACTTTGCGCGATGTGATGGGATGGGGCCCCCGTGATTATTGGTTTCCCAATGTGCGGTCTCTGGGCGGCGCAATCGCAATGTTCATGCTGGTTTTTTATCCCTTTGTTTTCCTTCTTGCACGCAGTGCGTTTTTAAGGCAATCAGGCGATTATCTGGCTGTCAGCCGAACACTCGGGCGCAGTGCAGTTGGCGTTTTCCTGAGTGTGGCTCTGCCCATGGCCAGGCCTGCGATTGCCGGTGGCGTAGCACTGGCAGTCATGGAAACGCTTGCTGACTTTGGAACCGTTTCGCATTTCGGGGTTGGAACTTTCACAACGGGAATATACCGGGCGTGGTATTCCATGGACGACCTTGTCGCGGCGGGTCAGCTGGCCACGATGCTGCTGACAATCGTTTTCATCTTCGTCATGATCGAACGTATCGAACGCCAGCGTCTTAAGTTTCATCAAGGCCGCGCCCTGCGGGATTTGCCACGCTATAAACTACATGGGAGCAAAGCCTGGCTCGCATTTGCTGCATGTTTTTTACCCGTTTTATTTGGCTTTATTATTCCAGTTATAACGTTGATTAATCTGCATATCGTTGATGGACATGATTATTTTATTTCGCAGCGTTATCTGGCTTTAATTATAAATTCGCTCGGACTGAGCGGTACGGCTGCCATCGTAATAACTATGATTGCGCTGATCATGGCTTATTCAGCGAGACTGACGCCCGGCTGGCTGAGTGATACGGCGGTAAGACTTTCGAACTTAGGTTATGCAGTTCCAGGCTCGGTGATCGCCATTGGTATCATGCTGGTTGTAGCTGGGATCGACACAGCAGTCGATCAAACTGCCAAATGGGCATTTGGTGTGTCGACGGGGATAGTGTTGACCGGTTCTGTCGCCGCGCTCATTGTAGCTTATGCAGTCCGTTTTGTTGCACCGGCGCTTAATTCCGTAGAAACAAGCCTCTCTCAGATACCACAATCAATAGACGGAGCAGCACGCACACTTCGTTCCTCACCGCTTAAAATGCTGCGCCGCATTCACATGCCTCTCATTCGCAGCGGCCTGCTGACGGCTACTTTGATGGTCTTTGTCGATGTTATGAAGGAATTGCCGGCCACATTATTGTTACGGCCGTTTAACTTCGACACTCTGGCAATCCAGGCTTATCAGCTTGCTTCAGACGAGCGACTGGCACAAGCAGCAACGCCATCGCTTATTCTTGTCGGTTTTGGGCTGATCCCGGTTATCTTCCTGAGCCGCCAAATCATGGCGACAAGAGTGGGCAAAGACGAATAAACGATGCAGGTAAGTGATGCAGGCTCATAAGCCTGTGCATTGTACCAGGCGAACGTTGCCATGTCGTTTTATGATTATCCCGAGGCCTGCCTGAAATGAGACTGTCAGGGCAAACGCCAGATGCAATCCAGCTGAATAACAAAAGCGCTGGATTTGAGCTTGACTACAGTTCACCAACCGCCGACAACAGATAACACTGGCGGGTAACAGCGGCATGCGTGGATTGTTGTGGAATATATCACAAGCCGCGCGATCAATCAAAAGTGGTGGGGCTTTGAAATGATGCAGAAATCCACAACCTCCTCTCTGGCACATTACGATACCGATGCTTTACTGGAGGAGCTTAATGCAAGGCAGCAAGCCTCGGATGCAGAGGTTGCCGGCCGCGACCTCATCATTTCCAACCGTACAAGATCCCAATCCTTAATTGAAAAAGGCCGGGGAATAATTCAAAATTTCAGGGATCGTCTGGAACAACCTGACAATGATATTCTGCCACTTCCGCAAACCGGCACGCGCGCTGCTGCATCGTTCGCCGCAAGCCTGACGTTTGAAAATATCGAACGCAGGTTTGACCAGGCATACGCATTGCGCGGAGTGTCGCTGGAGATCAAGGCAGGTGAATTAGTCTGTCTTCTCGGGCCATCCGGCTGCGGCAAGACTACTTTGCTTCGGCTTGCTTCAGGTATTGAAACGCCAACAGCAGGGCGCATTCTTCTTAATAACCATGAAGTTGCTGGGCCAGAGCGCATCGTGCCGCCAGAAAAGCGCAATGTCGGGCTTATGTTTCAAGACTTTGCCCTTTTCCCACATCTTACAGTGTTACAGAATGTTGCTTATGGCCTGACAAATCTAAACAAGAAACTAGCCCAGAAGGAAGCCATGTCCGCTTTAGCGCGGATTGAACTTGAGCGTTTCGCCAATCACTATCCTCACACTCTGTCAGGTGGCCAGCAGCAGCGTGTCGCCTTAGCCCGCGCCATCGCACCACGCCCAGCCGTCATGTTGATGGATGAGCCTTTTTCAGGGCTTGATGTTTATTTGCGTGCTTCGCTGCGCCGGACAACACGTGAGCTGCTTAAGGAAACGCGCTCAACGGGCATCATTGTAACACATGATCCGGTTGAAGCGGTGCAGATGGCAGATCGCATCGTCGTTATGAGAAACGGCCGCATCGTACAAGTGGGACATGCAAACGAACTCTACCGCAACCCAACGGATTTGTTTGTTGCGCGTCTGTTTTCTGAGGTCAACGAGTTGCCGGCCACAGTTGAAAACGGTGTAATTGAGATGCCGTTTGGACGTTTCCCCGCCCCTGGCTTCAGTGATGGGGCGAAAGTTATTCTGTGCGTGCGCCAGCGCGCTGTGCGTCCAGACTGGAAGGGCATCAGCGGGCGCATCCTTGCAGCGCAGTTTCAAGGTGACCTGGTTCAGTTGACAATCGGTGTGACAGGGCTCGATAAACCTCTGACAAGCCTCATGCGTGAAGAAATGACACCAGCTGTCGGAAACGATGTCATGATTAACGTTGATCCTAAAGGCACGATGATATTTGCAGCGGATGAATAATTACATTTCGACGCTCAAGTTAGATAAAATCAGCCGAAACTGCTGGAAGACATCAACTTAAAAATCGTCATTTGGATGTGGCGTGATCAATAAAAGCTTTGCAATTTCAGTATTATAAAATCGGAATAGCCGCTTGCCCATAATCTAAAACTGCGGAGCAGTTGAAAACTGCCCGTCATTGCTGGCTTACGTTGCAATGCACAGGCCTTAAGGTTAACGCGCGTCAATGCACAAAGTTACACCCGGGACTTGCGCGGACAAGACACTTACGATCAGAGTTAAACAGTTTATTTGGGGCGACGCGTACTTGAGGCGGCAGATGGCCTGCAGATGTATGGAGCAAGAGTGTCTTCTTATTTCAAATCCCAGAATTCTACCATCCGGTCCACCACCTTTTCCCATTCCGGCTTATCAGATGCATGGTAAGACTTCGGCAGCTCCGGCAGGCGCATCGCCTTGATGCGTACGAGCGCTGCCTTTCGCACCTCTTCCGGTAACGGCGCATAATGCAGCTTTTGTGCTTCCGGCTGCCCGTCGGTCAGGATCCATGTGAGAAAATCAAAAAGAGCGTGCGCCTTGTGCGGGCCGAGATGGCTGAGGTCCTCATAGACCAGCAGATAGGTAAAAGCGGCGATTGGGTAGGAGGTCTCCCCCGGCGCATTGACGATCGACGGTTTGATCCAGTTATTCGGCGCGGCCGCCGTCATACGCTCGGCCGCCTGCACGGTTTCAGGGCTGGGGCGGACGGCCCTGCCATCACGGTTGATCAGCGTTGCATAAGCCAGGCCGGCATTTCGCGCATATTTAAGCTCGACATAGCCGATCCCGCCGGCTTCAAGCAGAATGCGGTGCGCGACGCCGTCATTGCCCTTGCCAGCCCAATTGTCCGGCGTAGGCCATTTGACTGTCTTACCGCGGCCGACCTGCTCCCGCCAAGTGGCGCTCACCTCGCTCAGGTAGTCGGTAAAGATATACGTGGTGCCAGAGGAATCGCTGCGATGGGCAACACGGATCGGCAGCGTCGGCAGCGCGACATCCGGATTGAGCGCAGCAATCCGTTCATCGTCCCACAGCCGTATCCTGCCGAGATAGATATCGGCAATCACATCGCCGGAAAGAACAAGTTCGGTATCGCTGAGACCGGGCAGATTGTAGGTCAGGACCACGGCGCCGATAATCGTCGGGATGGCAAGGAGGCTGGCCGGAAGCGCCTCAGCCTCAATTGGCCTGAGGAGAGCGTCGGAGGCGCCAAAATCAACGCTGCGGGCTGTAATCGCCCGAATGCCGCCGCCCGAGCCGATGGCGCGGTAGTCAATTCTGACATGCGGGTTCAGGCGATGGTAAAGCGCCTTCCAGCGTGCGTAGATCGGTGCAGGAAAGCTTGCACCCGCACCTTCCAGGCGCACCGTCTTATCCTGGCAGCCAGCCAGCGACAGCGTTAAGATGGTGGCCAGAGTAAAGGCCAGGCCGTATCCATGCAAGGCGCTGTTGCGCCGCCGGCATTTGTCTCTACTTACTTCCAAACTGCTTTGCATCACGTCCGCTCCATCTCGAACCTTTCACGCAGTTCTCGCGCAACGACAGGCGGCAGTTCGCCAAGCCTTTCGAGTTCTCCCACTGTGCCGAGGCGTGCCTCATAAGCCAGCCGATCGATCATTCTGGTGCCAATCAGGTCGGCCGACGCCTCCGGCAGTGCTTGCAACTCGGCCAGCGCGCTTTCCTCAAGCGCGTTATAGTATGCAGTGCAGGCCACAACGTCTTCTGCCTCCGCCTGGCAGAGTTCGGTGATGCGTTCCATCTCAGCTAACACAGCACGTATCGATGCAATGATCGCGATCTGTTCCTCCGTCACAGCACTTGAATGGCGGATGCGCGCAGCGTGTGTGATGGTGGGCAGACGCACATGCCGCACGCGGGCACTGGCTGACGAACTGTCCGGGATTGGATTTCGATCGTCTTCTAAAGCAACCCTCTGGTTATCGAGGATACGATTGAGCAAACGATGGGCCGGCCGCGAAAGCAAACCGTCTGCCATACGCTGGGCGTAGACTTTGCGGCGCACGGAAAGCGTCTGCAGCCACAGCAGGTTCCGCCGTGTCTCGCGGCGTTCGCCAATTTCGATACGCAGGCCTGCCAGGATGAGTTCGGCCTGTTCCAGGCGCTTGCGATAGACGCCTGTCCTTCTGCCGCGTGCTTCTGTACTCATAGGCAACACCGGCTGGTAGGCCTCGATGCGTTGCAAAGCACTGCGGGCAGCGGCCGCATCTGCATAGGCACCGAGATAACGTTCAACTTTGGTAGGCTTATCAAGGCCCAGCCAGCGCATCAGCACACCCATGGTTGTGCCGTTGACCAGTAGCGTAAAGAGCGTCACACCAAACGTAAAATCAATAATCTGCCAGCGGTAAGGAAAGTGCGAGGGCAGGCTCATTGCAAGCGCAATGGCGACGGCGCCGCGCAATGCTCCCCAGCTTAAGACCGTGCGATAGCGGGCATCGATCGGCGCGGTACCAGGCAACCAGTTGAGAACCGGGACTAGCGTATTGATCATGGCAAAGCGGACAACGACAACAACCGCGATGGCAATCAGCACTGGATAGAGCAGTACTTCCGGATTGCTCTGGGCGTGGGTCAGAAAAGTTCTTTCTGCAAGTCCAAGCATCAGGAAGATGAGGGAGTTGGCGACAAAGGCGGCGTTATCCCAGAAAACGTCGAGGTAATCGCGCACTTTTTTGCGGTAAAGCGCTTCGCCGTAATAACCAATGGTGAGACCGGCACACAAAACTGCCATGATGCCGGAAGCATGCAGAAAATGTTCCGCGACAATGAACGACGCATAAGCCGTCACCAGTGTCAGCGTAATGTGAATAAGCGGTTGATTGCCAACCAGCGGCATCGCCTGGACAACCAGCCAGCCGCCAACGACGCCGACCGCCAGGCCGCCAAGAAAAACGCCGCCGAATGCCAATGCGCCATCCGACACGGTCTGACCGTCAAGAATGCCGGTCGCGATAACCGCCAGAATGATGTTGAACAACACGATGGCAGTTGCATCATTCAGAAGACTTTCACCTTCCATCAGGATTGTCAGGCGTTTGGGCGCGCCCAGTTCCTTGAAAAGTGCAATCACGGCCACCGGATCCGTTGCTGAAATCAAGCACCCGAAAACAAGCGCCGCCTCCAGCGGGAGTGGTGTGAGCAGATGGATTAAACCACCAATCATCGCCGTTGAAAGCAAAAGCCCCGGGCAGGCCAGCGTAAAGGCAGGCACAAGGTCGCGCAGCAGCATCGGCACGTTCATCTTGAAGGCCGATTCAAAGATCAGGATTGGAATAAATACGAACATGATCACCGCCGGCTCGAAGCTCAAAACATCAAGCGCATGATTAAGCGCCGGATGGGTGTCTGCGAGGAAGGCGACGACCAGGCCGATCACCACAAGACCGATGGTGTAGGGAAAGCGAATACGGGCGGTGATCACCGCAGAGATTGCCGCTACAAACAGCAGACCAATGATGGTCATGACGGTCGTAATTAAGCCTTCGTGCCCCATAACCAACAGGTCCCGCTAATAACTTTCTAATGCCAGCAAATGCCGTCTGGAAATTTGTTAGCCAATTAGAATTACGTGGTTATGACTAATGAAAACTTGATCTTACAATACCCAGATTACCAGGCCAGGACATGAACGATAACAAAATTGATACTTATCGAAAGATAGAAGAAAAGATAGAAGATAGGTGCCGTGCGATCGGGAAGATTTCAGGTCTTTTATATATGGAGACTGTACATGGAGAATTGGCTTTCCATTGTCACTGAGATGTTGTCAGCCGGGATAGATTAACGCTCAGCGAGCGTACAGGCTTGCCGGCCAGGTCATGGACGGCCAATGTGATCTCATTAGCTTTCCAATCGATACGCAGAAGCCCGAAATTCTCTTTTGTGTACATTGTATCGAGTTGATAAGGCCCGCTTTCATCCGATTGTCCATAGGGCCGGTTCATCGAACTCGATGTAATCTCATAAAGCGGATATGGCCCTCCATCCACCTGATTGTAAATTGCAGCGCGATGCCTGTCGCCGGAAACGAATATAACGCCGTTGGCCTTCGTTCGTTCAACGAGGTCGAACAACCGCTGCCGCTCGGCAGGCAGATTACCCCAGCGCTCCCAGCCGTGGCCCTCGGCCAGCACCTGGATGCTTGAAGCAATGATGCGCACCTTGGCCGGCTTCATCAGCTCCTGCTCCAGCCATGCCCACTGTTGGGCGCCAAGCATTGTTTTTTCGACAGAAGCGTCCGGTTGATAGCGCCCATTTCCAGATCCATTATCGCCCTGGCGGAGCAATTTTGACCTAAAACTGCGCGTATCGAGCATAATGATCTGTATCCTTCGGCCGGGCGGGCCAAAAATCTTAGCGTAATAGATACCTTCTGCATCAGCAGCGATACTGCCGGATCCTTTCCAGAACTCCCCAAAAAGCTTGCGCGCGAACTCCCGGCTCGGGAAACCTGCACCGGCA
Source organism: uncultured Hyphomicrobiaceae bacterium (assembly GCA_963922535.1). GTDB lineage: Bacteria > Pseudomonadota > Alphaproteobacteria > Rhizobiales > Hyphomicrobiaceae > Tectiglobus. The sequence continues at coordinate 7,932 of CAWUIN010000020.1, forward strand.
TCGTTGCCGCCGTAATCGTGGTCATCCCAGGTGGCGAGCATCGGCATTGCCTGCCGGGCAACCTCAAAGTCGGCGTGCCCCGCAAGCCCCAGATAGGCATTGACCAGAACGGTCTTGTCAGCGGACTTGCTGCTGCCGTACACATTGTCGCCCAGCATCAGGAACAGTTCGGGCCTGGCCGCGGAGATAGAGCGCCATATTGGCTGCGGCTTATTCTGATCCAGGCACGATCCAAAGGCGATGCGCGTCAGAGTGTTATGTGACGATGGTAAGGGCTGCCACTTCAGCCTGGGTAAAACAGGCAGGGATGCAGGCTGCAGCGTAACAGTACGGTTGTCGATACGGGCAGCGATCATCAGGCTCAGCACAACACCGGCGAGCACGCCAAGCGGGACTGAATTCTGTTGCGTGAATTTGGTCAGAAATTTCAGCATTCTCTCAACACACTACCGATAAGGCTTACAGCACATGCTGTTTGCTTTATAATACACTATTAAATCAATCAACCAAACCGCTTTGGTATAGCGAACCGTAAATCGAATGAAGATCAAGCGAAAGTCTAAAAGTGCTTTTCAGCGCTGACTGCGCACAGCCGGTGGAGACAAGCCCGCAAATATCGTTACAATTCATTCGGTGGATGTATCTCGGTAGGTTTTTGGGACTGAGTAAGATCCGCGAACACGCGCTTCGGTGAATATCGAAGCTTGACAGGGAGCCAGGGGATCAATGCAGGACAGCCCGCCAGCCAAAGCCGTATTCAAATGGGAGGATCCTTTCCTCCTTGAGGATCAGTTGACCGAAGAAGAGCGCTTGATCCGCAACACAGCGCATGACTATTGTCAATCGCAGTTGCTGCCACGTGTAAGCGATGCTTATCTCGAAGAACGGACGGATCGTGAGATCTTTAATGAAATGGGTGAGCTGGGCCTGATTGGCGTCACGGTGCCCGAGGCATATGGCTGTGCCGGTGCCAGCTATGTTGCCTATGGGCTGATCGCTCGTGAAATCGAACGCGTCGATTCGGGTTACAGATCGATGAACTCCGTCCAGTCCTCGCTTGTGATGTATCCGATCTATGCCTACGGATCAGAGGATCAACGCCGTAAATTTCTACCGCAGCTCGCCACTGGCGCATGGATCGGCTGTTTTGGCCTGACGGAACCCGATGCCGGTTCCGACCCCGCCGGCATGAAGACCCGGGCCGAAAAAGTTGCGGATGGCTATCGCCTTACTGGTACGAAGACATGGATTTCAAACTCGCCCATAGCGGATGTTTTCGTAGTCTGGGCCAAATCCGATGCGCACGAAAACCGGATTCGCGGCTTTATTCTGGAGAAGGGCATGACCGGGCTTTCGGCGCCCAAAATCAACGGTAAACTCAGCCTGCGCACATCCATCACGGGCGAGATCGTAATGGATGGCGTTATCGTTCCGGAAGCGAACCTGCTGCCCCGCGCCAGTGGCCTTTCCGGTCCGTTCGGCTGCTTGAACCGTGCCCGCTACGGTATTTCCTGGGGCGTTCTGGGTGCTGCTGAGGATTGCTGGCACAGGGCCCGGAGCTATACCCTTGAGCGCACTCAGTTCGGCCGTCCGCTGGCACAAACGCAACTGGTGCAAAAAAAACTTGCGGACATGCAGACAGAGATTGCCATAGGCTTACAAAGCTCTTTACGTGTTGGCCACCTCATGGATGAAAGCCGCGAAACACCGGAAATGATTTCGATCGTCAAGCGTAACAACTGCGGCAAGGCGCTCGATATTGCCCGTCTTGCCCGTGATATGCACGGCGGTAACGGTATCCAGGCTGAATACCACGTGATGCGTCATCTGAGTAATCTTGAGGCGGTCAATACTTATGAAGGCACACACGATGTCCATGCGCTTATCCTGGGGCGTGCGCAAACCGGCCTGCAGGCGTTCTTTTGAATTGCAGTGAATTCCAGGGGGGCGCACTTTCAGCTTGCAGATTGCATCGGTTTGACAATACATTGCCACCGTGATCACAGTATAATTGAGAGTGTTGGCATACAGCGCTGAGGATAGCGATGATCAAGTTTAAAGATCTCTGGTACGGGCACCCTATTAATCAAAGCGTGCAGACACCCTGCATCTCTCCGAAGACTGGAATGCATTATGGCGTTCAGGTCAGAAAGGGCTATCCGACGTTTGCAAATCAATGCGCTATCCGCATGGGGGTCGCGCTGAAGCGTGCCGGCGTTGAGCCGGACCAGCTGAGCGGCGTTGAAACCTGCGGCGTGCATCCCAGAGAGGAAATGCATTTTATCCGCGCGGCGGAACTCGGCAACCGTTTAGCAACGGCTAACATCGAGGGACTTGGCAGAGTCGAAAAGATCACTGGCGATGGTCCGTCGCAATTTTACCCCGAGATCTTTGGGCGAACCGGCGTTATCTATATTCAGGATTACTGGCATCGCAGTATCGATACGCCAGGCAGGCCAACAGGTGACCATATTGACGTGTGGAACGGTTATCGTTCCTCAGCAAAGTGGTTGATGGAATGGTTTTCCTGGCTCGGTTACTATTCTAATTACGCAGAGTCCAAGGAAATCTGGTTCTGGGAAGTAAAATAAACCGGCCATGGTTGAGTAAGATCAGAATATTGACCGTGCAAAGGAGAAATAAATGCGCTATGTCATCGCAATGATGTGTGGAATTGTCGGGGCTGCGCTTGCCGCCTGGTTCGTTGCAAATGCGCTTGCAGGCTGGTTCAGCCGCCAGTTTACTTACGCCAGCCCGGACGGTCAGTCAGACGTTGAGCAAATGTCTTTTCTTGCCGTGCTCGTTACAGGCCTGCTCATCGGTTGGCTGATTGGCTGGATGATCGGCGCTCCGTTCGACAAACGCCGGCGCGTCTGAAGCCTTGTAAATCTGAAGCCTTGTAAAAAAGCGCAGACGGGATTTATTTGGGCTTTGCCTGCCTTTTTTTAAATTATGAATAACAACGCAAGAACCAGCGGGATTTTGCGCCGATCCTGAGGTATAATCAATTTTAAGGTGGCACATTACGCATCTGCCCTTCAAGGCATGCCGACAGTTGAGCTACACGAGAGCCAATTTGGCGAAATCGAGAACTACCACAGTTGGTTGGCTGCCTCTATCCTCTGGCGTAGGCGTATGCCACAGGTGAGCATTATCAGCGTCTTCCTCGAAACCAGAGTTTCAGGCGGCCTTATACCGTTTTCCACCTTCTTACTGGAAGTATTTATGTTATCTGAACGTGCCGATATCGGCTTGGCGTTGATTTACATCCCTGACTCTGTCGTTCTTTCAACCGCTGCATTTGCATCAAGCTACCCTGGCACAAGCTACCCTGGCATATGGGCGCCGATCCCATGAGCGATCCCGTTGAAACGATGGTCGTTGGCCGAGATGAGCATCACCTGCGCCTTGACCGATGGTTCAAACATCACTTTCCAGAACTGACCTACGGACATCTGCAAAAGCTGTTGCGGTCAGGGCAGATCCGCGTCGATTCCAAGCGCGCACAATCGAATACGCGCCTGACACCGGGCCAGCGCATTCGCGTACCAAGGGCTGTGCGCGAACCGAACAAGCAAAAGCCATCCCTCAAACCAGCGCCGGGCGCCTCAAAGGCAGATCGCCGTTTTATCGAGGATCTGGTTCTGTTTGAAGATGACGCGGTGCTCGTATTGAACAAACCGTTTGGCATCGCGGTACAGGGCGGCACCGGCACACGGCGGCATATCGATGGCCTGTTGGCCGGCATGATTGACCGCTTCGGCGCGCGCCCTCGCCTTGTCCACCGTCTTGACCGCGATACAACAGGCGTTCTGCTTGTCGCCAAAACACGCGATGCGGCAGCCAAGCTGGGGCGGACTTTTCAAACGCGATCAGCTGCCAAGACCTATTGGGCGCTGGTCGTAGGCGTGCCACGGCCGGCGCAGGGAAAAATTGAAGCCGCTCTGGTCAAGGCTTCCGGTCCCGACGGTGACAAGGTGCGCAAAGCTGAGCCTGGTGAGCAGGACAGGGCCATGCACGCCACTACGCATTATGCAGTGATCGAAGCCGTGGCGCGCAAGGCGGCCTGGGTGTCGCTCAAACCCGTCACCGGGCGCCAGCACCAGTTGCGTGCACACATGGATCTCATCGGACATCCAGTCGCAGGCGACAACAAGTATGACGGCAGACTGGCCCTGGCCGAAGACGCGATTGCCCAGAAGTTGCATCTGCATGCGCGCCGTCTGGTTATCCCACACCCTGCCGGCGGCGCAAAAATCGATGTCACGGCACCGCTGCCGGACCACATGCTTGCGACCTGGAAGGCGCTCGGCCTCAATCCGAAGCGCTTCGATGCAGATGATTAACCAAGCTTATCTTGCTTAAGACAGCTGTGAAATCATCATGTCAGCGGTGTCACAGCGCCTTCGCCAGCCGGGCCCCGCGGGAGCCCGTTCAAGTTGGGCGTTGGCTGACACACTGTAAAAGCAGGGGTGGCTTTTGCCCATCAATGCGTTAGACTTTCTTATGAAGGATTTTATGCATATTTCACAGGTCACAGGACATACAGCCATGAGCACCCTCCTAATTACGCATCCCTGCTTTGTGCTGCATGAAACAGGCCGCGGGCATCCAGAACGTGCCGACCGGATGCGGGCACTGGACAAGGCCTTTTCACATGAGGCGTTCTCAAACCTTCTTCGTGAGGAAGCGCCGCTCCGTGAAGATTTTGAACAGGCTGTGGTCCGCGCGCATCCGCAGGCCTTTTACGATGCGATTTTTGCTGCCAAGCCGGACTCTGTGATCGGTCACACCGTGTCGCTCGACAGCGACACGGTGTTATCGCCGGGCTCCTGGGATGCGGTTTTGCGTGCAGTCGGCGCAGGACTTCATGCGGTTGACCGGGTGATGGCGGATGATGATCCGGTCAGAAATGCCTTCTGTCAGGTGCGCCCGCCGGGCCACCATGCAGAAAGTGACAAGGCGATGGGATTTTGCGTTTTCAACAACATTGCAGTAGCAGCACTTTATGCGCGCGAGACCTACGGTCTGGAGCGTGTCGCAGTGGTTGATTTCGATGTCCACCATGGTAACGGCACACAGGATATCTTCTGGCAGGACAAGAACTTATACTATGGCTCGACGCACCAAATGCCGCTTTTTCCAGGCACCGGTGCACTCAGCGAAACCGGGGTTGGCAACATTTTCAATGCACCGCTGAGACCGGATGACGATGGCGGCCCATTCCGTGAGGCATTCGAATCGCGCATTTTATCTTCGTTGAGTGCCTTCAACGCGGATTTCATCCTTATTTCTGCGGGCTTCGATGCACATGTCAATGATCCACTGGCCAATCTCAGACTGGTTGAGGCGGATTTTTTCTGGGCGACGGAAAAATTGCTGGAATTGGCGGCCCGCACCTGTAATGGCCGGGTCGTCTCAATGCTCGAAGGAGGATATGATCTGGAAGGCCTCGCAAAGTCGGCAGCAATTCATGTGAAAGCCCTAATGGAAGCTTAAGTGCCTGCCTCGCCGGGCCCAAAATACGGAATGGAGACAATGGAAGCAGCAGCTATGGCCGCATCAACGCAACAGCACACCGACATCGGGGAACTCACGTTTGAAAAGGCTTTGCAGGAACTGGAGGCGATCGTTGGCCGGCTTGAGCGCGGCGACGTCGAGCTTGAGGAAAGCATCGTGATCTATGAACGCGGAGAAGCACTGCGCAAACATTGTGACAAACTGTTGAAGCAAGCCGAGGCCAAGGTCGAAAAGCTTACGATCGGCAGCAACGGCCAACCGCAGGGTGCTGAACCACTCGAGCCATGAATATGCATGGCGCCCCCGATATCTCCGCCAGCTTCGCGCGGCAACCGATAACAGCCCCAAAGAACATCAAATTGTGAGCTTAACAGGCGGTTGGTGTTCTTGTTGGAAAATTTATATCGCGGCAGACCTGTTCCGGCAGTCAGATAGATATAAGGGGATGTTGTCAACTGTCGCTCATAAAGCCCATCTTAAATAAAGTTAATGCTCTCAATATTGCGCCGGAGCTGTGCAAAACATGAGGACAAGCACGATATACTGGCAACCTTTGTGGCCGCAACAGTGGTCTTCAAGCTTTGAATTTATGCTTGCCGAATATTTTTAGTGGCAATGCGCGCTGTTTCGACACTTTTGTGATGTGTCTTTGAAAAGTAAGATCAAAAATCAGGATTTGGATCCATTAAAATGATCCTAATTCACTGCATGCTACGTTTTACAATACCATCACAATAAAATCTGCAAAACAAGGTGGTCCAACAGACCTATGACAGACACACCGCTTCTTGACACTATTCATAATCCGCATGACCTGCGCAAACTCAGCGTGGGCGACTTACAGCAAGTTGCAGATGAACTGCGTAAGGAGACGATAAGTGCCGTGTCCGTCACTGGCGGTCATCTCGGTGCCGGGCTTGGGGTTGTGGAGTTGACGGTTGCCCTGCACTGGACGTTCAATACGCCAGAAGACAGACTTATTTGGGATGTTGGACACCAAGCTTACCCACACAAGATCCTCACCGAGCGTCGCGATCGTATTCGCACCCTCCGCCAGGGGGGAGGGCTTTCCGGCTTCACCAAACGAACTGAAAGCGATTACGATCCTTTCGGTGCTGCACATTCATCGACATCGATATCAGCCGGTCTTGGAATGGCCGTTGCCCGCGATCTTGACGGACGCGATAACAATGTGATCGCAGTGATCGGCGACGGAGCCATGAGTGCTGGCATGGCCTACGAAGCGATCAATAATGCAGGCGCACGCAATGAGCGGTTAATCGTAATTCTCAACGACAACGATATGGCGATTGCGCCGCCAACCGGTGCGTTGTCCCACTATCTAGCCCGAACCACATCAAGCGGGACCTATCTTTATGTACGCGACATTGTAAAACAGCTTGCCAAGCGGTTGCCGAAAAATTGGGAGCGTCGTGCAGCACGCATGGAAGAGTATACCCGCCACCTCTGGCAAGGCGGAGCCTGGTTTGAAGAGCTGGGCTTTTACTATGTCGGACCAATTGACGGTCATAACCTTGACCAGCTTGTGCCGATACTGAGGAACGTTCGCGATGCGCATCAAGGGCCGATACTTGTCCATGTCGTAACGCAAAAAGGCAAAGGTTATCATCCGGCTGAAAATTCCGAAGACAAATACCACGGTGTCAGTAAATTCGATGTCGTGACTGGAAATCAATTCAAGCCGGCAGCCAACGCGCCATCTTACACAAAGGTCTTCGCCGAAAGTCTGGCACAACAGGCGCGTAAAGACGATAAGATCGTCGCAATCACCGCAGCAATGCCGTCTGGCACCGGGCTTGACCTGTTTGGCGAAGAATTTCCAGAGCGTACGTTTGATGTCGGGATTGCGGAACAGCACGGTGTCACATTTGCCGCCGGGCTTGCAACCGAAGGCTACAAGCCATTTGCTGCAATTTATTCGACATTCCTGCAACGCGCTTATGACCAGGTCGTCCATGACGTTGCGATCCAGAAACTGCCTGTACGCTTTGCAATCGATCGTGCAGGCCTGGTTGGTGCCGATGGCCCAACCCACGCAGGATCATTCGATATCGTCTACCTTGGCTGCCTCCCCAACTTTGTGGTTATGGCAGCGGCCGATGAAGCTGAGCTGCGACATATGGTTGCAACCGCAGCTGCAATTGACGATCGTCCATCCGCCTTTCGCTATGCGCGTGGCGAAGGAGTTGGAGTTGATATGCCGGAAGAAGGCATGGTGCTTGAAATTGGCCGTGGCCGCATCGTGCGCGATGGAGGCAAGGTTGCTCTTCTATCGCTTGGTACACGTTTATCAGAAGCGCTTGTGGCCGCAGATCAGCTTGGCGCCATGGGGTTGGCGACAACGGTTGCGGACGCACGTTTTGCCAAACCGTTGGACACCAATTTGATTAACCAGCTTGCACGCCATCACGAAGTTCTGATTACGATTGAGGAGGGCGCAATTGGCGGCTTTGGCAGCTATGTGCTCACGCACTTGGCAGGCAGCGGATTTTTGGACCGTGGGCTTAAAATACGTTCCATGACATTGCCGGACTGCTTTATTGAACATGACAAGCCGGAAAAAATGTACGAAGAAGCACAATTGAACGCGAAACATATTGTTGCTTGTGTACTTGATGCTCTTGGACGTGACGCTGTTATCGTGGATACACAACATGCATAAGATTTAAGTAAACAGAGCTTTGCTTTTTGGTCGCATAAATCCCCGCAAGCATATGAAAAAAATATAAATTTCCACACATCTCCTGAGCCAGAAAATCAGACGGTCCCGGCAGACCGCTAGCCGCAGCGTGACAAATGGCATATAACACAATAAAATTAAGGGCATGCATCAGAACAAATGCTTTAATTTTGATGGTAACTGGCCCGCGACATTCGGCTTCGGCTCAGAAAATTAAAGGGTTTATTTGGGCTTGCGCCTTAAGAAATTCGGCTGAGCTGTTTGAGATAAACATATCGCAAATCAGGATAAACCTGTAATTCTTGAGCATGAGTACCCAGAAAATGGCAGTGCCAGACAAACCTCAACTCAAAGAAGATGACCGTGATTTGTCGTTGCGTAGCTTGCGTAACAATGTGAAGATACCATTGGTGTTGGCATTCCTTGCAGGCTTTATTACCTTTATCGTTTTATCGCAGACACAGCCGCATTATTATTCAGAAGTCAGGCTGACGTTATCGCCCGTACAGACAAGTATGGCGCCTGATAGCAACGATAATAAGACCAGGTATCTTAAGCGCTCGGTCATTGAGAAGCAAATCGATAGTCTGAAATCCGAACGTTTACTTCTACAGATCGCTACGAATTTAAATCTCGCCCAAAGGGAAGCAGGCGGCACTGAAAAAAATCTTACCGGCTCTGTTTTACCGCAGGACGGAACTGCATCCGATAATCAGGTAACACCAGCACAGAAAACAGTAAATAACAAGCAACTATTAAAGTCTATTCGCAGACGGCTCAATATTTTTGCTTCCAGAAACAGTGATATTGTAATCAGATTTACTTCTGTCGACAAATACTTAGCTGCAGACTTCGTCAATGCATTGGCAGAAGCTTACAAAAAACGCCTCTCAAACGTGTCGCTGTGGAACACCCAGTCCGACATGGACGCGCTGCAACGTGACATCGATCGCCTGCAAAGAGAAATTTCAACAGCAGAAAGAAAACTCAAGCGCTTTCGCAATGAAACGGAGGCGGAGCCGACGTCAGGCTATGAACAACGCTTATCTGTTCTTAATGCGCAACTAAGAAATGCCGAAGATGCACGCGCCGCAGCGCGTACGAAATTGGAAATTGCAAAGAGCCTGCTCCCAAAGAACCTGGCCGCAAAGAACCCGGCCCAAGGCGAAATCGGAAATTTGCCGCAAGTGCAAAACTCTGCGGAAATTCAGAGCGTGCTCAGGCAGATAACTTCAAATGCACGTCAGCTTGCAGAAGTGCAGGCAATTTTGCCGCCAGATCATCCCCAGGTCCGACAAATAGCCTCGGATCTAGAAAAACTGAAAGCTGCAGCTCAAAATAAAATCTCTAAAATCCTGCAAGATTTGGAAACACAATTCCGTGTCGCAGATGACCGGGTAAAAAATATCCGCCGTGATAGAGATATGTTATACTCTCCAGTGCCCCAAGCCTCTGCAAATGAGGCTGAACGAAGGTCGCTCGAGAGCACTCTGCAATCCAAACGCGGCGAACTAGAACGCCTGCAAAGCCAGCTGGAAGACAAAAGAACGCTTTCTGAAGCAAATGCAGTTCCAGTTAAAGCTGAGATCGTCTCTCGGGGAAGTGCGGACGGTGAACCGGATTTTCTTCAAATGCTTCCGTATATCCTGTTGGCCAGCATTGCAGTATTTGTTCTTGGCATTACGTCTTTAATGGCATGGGAAATCATCGTCTCCAGCAAAGCTGCCGTCAGCGACGATGCCTTACCCGGAAATTCATCGGCGTCGGGAGAAAGCACCACAGAGACGAGCTTCAGCCCTCTATCGCAACAGGCTGATCTGAGCGATCTCACTGGATGGGATACGATTAAAGACGCGGCGATTGATACTGTTGCTCACCGCATCATCAGTCACGGGAAAAACATTACGCCTTGCCGGACAATAATCGTTGGTGAACATCAGATGATTGAAGTTGCGCGTGCAGGAATGATGCTGGCTCGCGCTCTCGCCCAAACCAATCAGAATGTTGCCGTTGTGGATTGGCATTTAACCGATGAGTCTATCGCAAAACGGCTGCGCTTTAATGCCGAAAACGGGATTTTGAATCTTCTGAAAGACAACGCGATATCTCTAAAGGATATCATCGCAGCTATACCAGGCAGCAATATTCGTTATATAGCCGTTGGAGATGGGCTGGAAGCCGAAGAGATCAATTGCGACAGTCTGAAAGCCACACTCAAAGATCTTGATAGAGATTATGATCACATCATATTCATCGGACGTCCCGAATTCATGCAATCTGTTTTTGAAACCATTCAGGAGTATTTCCATTTCGGTATTGTCGTAACCGAACACATGGAGAAATCGACAAACGTCGAATATGGGGACCGCACATTTCTTAACTGCGATGTTACAAACATTGACATTATGCGCATTGGCAAGCGTTAATCCGTGTTGTCAATTAGCACGCAAACCGGCTCTCGCGTGCTTATTGACGACACGGCCTAAAGCCAGGGAATCTCATATTTTAGTTTAGTAAATAAACGCTTCAATTTTAGAGAGAAACAGCCCGCGATATGAGGCTTTGGCTTACGAAAATTGGCGTTTATTTTGCTGGGTGCCCTTAAGAAACGCGGCGATAAATACAACTATCGCTTTAAAACATCCCAGTTTGCAAGGCGCCTCACCGCTTCACGCATATCATCGGCTGTGCTTGCATAGGAAAAGCGCAAGTATTGGCCGCCACGTGCTTCATCAAAATCAATCCCCGAGGTCGCGGCAATACCGGTTTCATCCAGCAGACGGCGCGAAAATTCGAGGCTGTCTTTGGTATAATCGCTGACATCCACGTAGATGTACAACGCACCGTCAGCAGGAACCAGTTTACCAAGACCAACCTTGGGCAATCCGTCCAACAGGATTTTCCGATTAGTAATGTAGCCCTTGCGGTTGCATTCCAATTCCTCAATGCCATCGAAAGCAGCCAACGCTGCAGTTTGCGATATGGCAGGCGCACAAATGAAAAGGTTTTGCGCCAGGCGTTCGGCGGTCGGCACCAGCCACTCAGGCACGACCATCCAACCAACCCGCCATCCCGTCATTGAGAAGTATTTTGAGAAACTATTTATAACAATAACGTTATCGCCGAACTTCAGCGCCGTCTCAGCCGGCTGACCGTAAGTCAGCCCATGGTAAATTTCGTCTGAAACAAACCAGAGACCTCTGTCCTTGCAAATCTCGACAATGGCAGCAAGCCGATCAGGCTGCAGCATGGTGCCAGTCGGATTGTTCGGACTTGCGATCAAGGTGCCGGCAACCTTGTCTGCTACGTCTTCAATCTGCGCTGCAGTCGGCATCCATCGGTTCTCAGGCCCCGTTTCGATGATCTCGTGGCGTTGGCCGAGCGCGGTGAGTATATGCCGATAACATGGATAACCAGGTGAAGGCAGCGCAATCCTATCCCCGGCATCGAAAATACTGAGAAAAGCAAGTATAAACGCAGTGGAAGAGCCGTTGGTTATAATAACACGCCTGCCTGGCAGATCAATATCGTACCACTCGCCATAAAGTTGCGCGATACGTGCACGCAGCTGCGGCATACCGAGTGCCAGTGTGTATCCCAGGTTTTCATGAGCAATCGCATTTTGCGCCGCAAGCTTGGCTGTTTGCGGCGCAGGAGTTGCTGGCTGGCCAACCTCCATGTGAATGACATGCCGGCCTTCGGCTTCTGCGTTGGCAGCAGCTGTCATGACGTCCATTACCATAAACGCGGGAATGGCGCTGCGCCGCGAAGCGCAGGTTGTGTGCTGGTCCTCAGTTTCTTGATCTGCTGCCTGGTTCATTTGAAATCTCATTCAGAGCCTAAGTTACAGCGATCCTTGGCAAAACCGCTTGCGATTTGATATGAGATCAACTTTAAGTGTGCAACGCAATTCACTTGAAACCTTGATCCTGAAGCCTGTTCAACCCATCATAACAGGGTCAATTTAATAGCTATGATTACTGTATTGAACAATGATAGTTGAAAAATGACATCCTAAGAGCATGCGACAGGGTCGGCAATATGTTTAGATTCTTGCGCCGAAAAGTAGCGGCAATACCTAACGGCAGAGGCCTCTGCGGTCAAGTTGGCGCGGCGATAGTCATAGCAATTGCCATCGCTGTTGGCAGCTTTGGCTTCAGCAAAAATGCCTCTGCGCGAGGAATTCCCCTCATTCGCGATACGGAGATTGAGCAACTGCTGAGTGATTACGCGCGGCCAATCTTTCGTGTTTCTGGTCTGGGTGGTGGCCGGGTTGCCGTCAAAATTGTTCGCAGCCGGATCTTTAATGCGTTTGTCATCGACGGGCGTAATATGTTTATCCACACAGGCGCTTTGATGCAGAGCGAAACACCGAATCAGATCATTGGCGTCATTGCGCACGAAGCCGGTCATATCGCGGGTGGCGATTTGGCCGCCCTTAGAGCAAGAATGAAGCGAGACCAAACCAGGATCTTACTGCTTCGCATTCTAGGGCTTGGGGCAGCTATCGCCTCCGGCGATGGCCGGGCAATCGGGGCTGGCGATAACCTTGTTATGCGCTCAATGTTAGCAGACCGCCGGGCCCGCGAAGCTGCCGCCGACCAACGCGCACTTGAATATCTTAATGCAACCAGACAATCGGGCATTGGTATGCTCGAAACTTTTATGCGTTTCCAAAGACAGGAATACATTTCCGACCAACAAAAGGACCCCTTCGTACGCAGCCATCCGATTTCCACACAACGCCTCGCATTGTTACGCAATCGTGTACGCCAAAGCCCGCATTTCGGCAGACGTGACAGCGCTCAATTACAATTGCGCCACGACATGATGCGTGCGAAGCTCTCGGGCTATTTGGAAGCCCCTGACACGGTTTTCAACCGCTACCCGCAGCGCGACCAGTCCCTGCCGGCAAAGTACGCACGGGCAATTGCGACGTTTTTTCGCGGCGGTCAAGGAGGTCTGAACGCAGCACTTGCTGCCGTCGATGAATTGATCCGCATAGATCCGGATTACCCATACTTCTATGAGCTGAAAGCTGATTTCCTGCAGCGTTCGGGGCGGCCGGCAGAAGCGGCCTCTTATCTGCGCAAGGCGTTGCAACTGGCCCCCGGCGCAACACTTATGCAGGTGCGGCTTGGCAGTGTCATGCTGGCGAGCCGCGGTAAAGCAGCCGCAGGCGAAGTGATTAACATGGTACGCCGTGCAATCCGTGAAGATGCGAAGTACGACGATGAAAAGCCACGCGCTTACCGGGTGCTTGGGCAAGCCTATTACTTGCAAGGAAATCTTGCCCGCTCCTACGCTGCAACAGCTGAAGCTTATTTCCTGGCTGGTAATCTCAAGCAGGCCCAGATTTTTGCCAAACGCGCCCAACCAGGATTGTCCGAAGGTTCCCCGACATGGCGGCGTATGGAGGAAATTGTAACCTTCAAAAGAGAATCCTGATGATGCCTTGCGATTAACACATAAGTTGCTTAATCAGTGAATTATCTTACAGATACATTCCGATTACTGCGATATTTCCACTGAAGGCAGCCCTGCCCATTGATTTTGAGTATAAAATCTCCAAGTCTGAGCTACAGCAAGAATTCAGTGCACAAAATATTGAGATTTCAGAGGAATTCCGATCGCAAGGGAAATATCGACGTAATCAGGAACAAAACTGGACGGTCCCTTTTGTGACTATGTAACTGCAGACTATATAACTGCATTAGCTGCGTGCAAGGCCCTGCCAAGAGTGCGCTTGACTGGAACACGTATTTATATGTTTATATGCATGAATACGCGTGAGCAAAATCAGCCAGGCGCTGTTAACATTAAAAGTTTCTGACTCGCGCAAATGCATGTAAAGAATTAGCGTGCGTACAGTATAACAGCTGCTCCTCAATAAACCGTTCGTCAACTTATATGTGCACCCTAACGGAGTTTATGCGATGTCGAATTCACTGTTCAAACAGTTCTTCCTGGCGCTGACATCTGTAAAAGGCGCACTCATTGCAGCTCCACTCATCGTTGGTGTTGGAGTTTTGCTATCTTTCTATAATTCCAGTACCAACCAGCTTAAACCTGCGACAAATTCAGCTGACGGCACAGAGGAAATCTTACCTGTAAAATATGCGCAAGCTGCCGGAGGTGAAACTTTCTCTGCAGAACAAGAGACCGAAATCGGTAAAATTGTCCGGAGCTATCTGCTAAAAAATCCTGAGGTTTTGCAAGAAGTTGGTGAAGAATTGGCGCGTCGTCAGCTTGAAAAGCAGAAGAAACAGCAACTTGCAACCTTGAAAAACGAAAAGAATGAAATCTTTAACGCGCCGCTCGACTACTCTCTCGGGGATGACGATGCCGATGTGACAATCGTTGAGTACTTTGATTACAACTGTGGCTGGTGCAAACGTGCTCTCAACGAAGTAACTAAGCTGTCACAAGCCGATAGCAAGGTACGTGTCGTCATGAAAGAATTCCCGATTTTTGGTGAGCATTCGGAGTTTGCCGCCCGTGCAGCTATGGCGGCCAAAGCGCAAGGCAAGTATTGGGATTATCACGTTGCACTTATGCAACAGCAGCGCATCACCAAAGATAATGCTTTAAAAATTGCCGAAAGCGTTGGCATTGATGTTGAAAAACTTAAGACTGAGATGAAAGATCCGAAATACGATGCCGCGATCAAGCAGACCCAGCGTATTGCAACAGCATTGGGTATCGAGGGAACACCTGCCTTTATAGTTGACGATAACATCAATCCTGGCTTTATGCCCGCGGAACAGCTGAAGGCAATGGTTGCAGATATCAGAAAGGCAGGCTGCAAGATTTGTTAGGCAATTATCTTTATAATATCTTTATAATGGATGGATATCCATAATACGCTGCTTTACGCCTCTTTCCCTGCCTGATCAAACCTGATAGACCAAGCGCCGGTTAGTGGGGTGTTGCGGCGCGTTACTTCTTGAGCGCGCTGCATTGATTAATGAAGATACGATGTGGATGCGAAGGCACAAGTGTATGGGGCAAAAAGATAAAGAAAGTTCAGATGAGCATCAAATCATTCACGATTTAGCTTTGCTACTCAATGAGACAGGCCTCTCAGAAATTGAAATCGAGCGTAAAGGCCTTAAAGTTCGCGTAGCACGCAATATATCGGCAAGTGGGCATGTGGCGGTTACAGCGCCTCATCCAGCTGCCGTGCAGGCTGCGCAATCGCCAAAAAACCAGCAGTCCGGCGATGCAAGTGGTCATGTCGATGTCCACTCTCATCCCGGAGCCGTCAAATCACCAATGGTCGGCACGGTTTATCTCGCACCAGAGCCAAATGCGCCACGCTTTGTTGAAGTGGGTTCAAAGGTAAGAGAAGGTGAAACTTTGCTCATTATCGAAGCTATGAAGACAATGAATCATATTCCTGCACCGAAATCCGGTGTGGTGAAGCAGGTGCTTGTCGAAAATTCACATCCGGTCGAGTTTGGAGAGCCGCTTCTCATCATCGATTAGCCCTCTAACATACTGGCACGTACCGCTTAATCTCCTGAGACGTAAATTATATGTTCGATAAGGTTTTGATCGCAAATCGCGGCGAAATTGCACTGCGCATTCAACGCGCCTGCAAAGAACTTGGCATTGCAACCGTCGCAGTACACTCTACGGCAGATGCAGACGCCATGCATGTGCGGCTGGCTGACGAGAGCGTTTGCATTGGCCCGCCTGCTGCTGCTCATAGCTACTTGAATATTCCCAGTCTGCTTGCTGCATGCGAAATAACCGGTGCGGATGCGATACACCCTGGGTACGGCTTTCTCTCAGAAAACGCCAGATTTGCTGAAATTCTGGAAGAGCATAACATCACCTTCATTGGTCCAACGTCTCAACACATCCGCACGATGGGGGATAAGATTGCGGCAAAAGATACCGCAAAACGCCTTGGAATTCCCGTTGTTCCAGGCTCCGATGGAGCTATCGAAACGGAAGCGCAAGGTCTGGAAATTGCCCGGAAAATGGGATTCCCAGTTTTGATCAAGGCTGCCTCCGGTGGCGGTGGACGTGGTATGAAAGTCGCCCGCGATGCCAGCGAATTGGGAATGGCACTGTCGACTGCACGCTCCGAATCGAAAGCAGCTTTTGGCGATGCCAGTGTTTACATCGAAAAATTCCTGACCCGGCCACGCCATATTGAAATTCAAGTCTTTGGCGATGGTCGTGGCGGAGCAATCCACCTTGGCGAACGCGATTGTTCGCTTCAGCGCCGCCATCAAAAGGTCTTCGAAGAAGCCCGCTCGCCTTGCCTGGACGATGAAGCGCGTGCCCAAATTGGCGAGACAGTCGCCAATGCGATGCGTGAAATGAGTTATCGGGGCGCAGGAACCGTAGAATTTCTTTATGAAGATTCTAATTTTTATTTCATCGAAATGAATACACGGCTGCAGGTCGAGCATCCGATTACAGAGATGATTACCGGCGTCGATCTGGTGGTCGAACAATTGCGGATCGCAGCCGGCGATGAATTGAGTTTAAGACAAGAGGAAGTCACATTCTCTGGCCATGCTATAGAATGCCGCATTAACGCGGAGAATCCTCACAGCTTTGTGCCGTCGCCAGGCACCATAACCTATTGGCATCCACCCGGTGGCCCCGGGGTGCGCGTCGATTCAGGTGTTTATCAGGGTTATACTATCCCACCCTACTACGACAGCCTGATTGGCAAGTTGATTGTGCACGGTCAATCCCGTAGTGAGTGTTTGATGCGCCTGCGCCGGTGTCTTTCAGAGTTTGTGATTGATGGCATTGAAACAACAATTCCGCTCTTTAAAGAATTGTTGCAGCATCCTGACATCGCAAATGGTACGTACGACATCCATTGGATGGAAAAATATTTGGCCGAACAACAAAGCTAGTAGGGTGTTCGCGCCAGTGGAAGCAGCGCTCCATCAAGCGCGCGCAACACTGCCAGCGGGAAAATTCATCCCGTCCCGGAGGAATTTTGCGAAATCAAAACCGGTGATTTCAGTCGCTAGTGGTCTGTATCACTAGCGCCGGAGGCGGCGGCGCCTGGGCAACTCTTCCGGTCCTTCGCGTTCACGCTGCACTCCTTCGGCCACAGACTGGTCAGGCTTTATACAACGCGTCAGCCAAACATCGTAAACGGGATGCTCAACGGCATTGAGCGCCGGGCTTTCGGCAAACATCCAGCCAGAGAAAATGCGTTTCTCGCTGCCGTTAAGCTGTACCTCGTCAACCTGGACAAACGTACTTGTCTTCGGGCGGAGTTCGGGTGGCCTGGAATAACAGACCTTTGGTGTAACCTTGAGCGAACCAAAACGTATTGTTTCGTTTATTGGAACTTCCAGTCTCTGGATTCGCGCGGTAACCTTGTCCAGCGCTGAGAAAACCGCAACGCTATTTGAAATTTGCTGGGCCTGGGCCGTCAGAGTGCCCAGTATAAAAACAGAAGATGCCATGGCAAAGATAGCAGAAAAGACTATCCATGTTACCTTTGCCGGGTATCGCTCTTGGTTCATGCTGCCTCCAAAGTCTCTGCTAAACATATCGCCGGAAACGTTGACCACAGCAAGGACACATAATCTTTATTCAGGAAAATAACTAATCCTCCGGCTGCCAGGCCTGGTAATCGCCGGTAGCTTTTGGACGCTCGGCAACAGTCAGGATTGAGCCGGCCGGCCGGTATGCTTCCGGCGTACCTGTCATGTTCATGCGATGTGGTTTTTGCCAGGGCTTAGGCTCGTAGTATTCTTCAGTTGGCGGCTCTTTGAACGTGTGATGCAACCAACCATGCCATTCTGGTGGCACCTGGGAGGCTTCCGCAAGATCTCTGTAAAGCACCCAGCGCCGTGGCATACCATGCGGGCCAACACCGGAATGCTGCTCATAATAGCGGTTGCCGTAATCGTCGGTGCCGACATACTTGCCTTGCTTGAAAATCGTCCAGCTGGTGCCCCAGGTACTGGAACCCCACCAGCAAAAAATCTGGCTCAGAAAACTCATGATCCGCCTGCTCTCACAAGAAAAGTTTATTCTATCAGTTCTTCGGCCCGGAAATCATCGCTTATCATCCAGGCAGAAGCGATTATGCCCTTGCGACCGCCCAATGGCATAACAGCAATGGACGGCCGCAGGAGAAGCCTCAACGCAAAAGGCTTAGCTGCGTTGTTCCACAGGCACAAAAGAACGCTTGTCTGAGCCAATGTAGAGCTGTCGCGGGCGGCCAATGCGCTGCTCGGGATCCTCGATCATTTCCTTCCACTGGGCGATCCAGCCGACGGTCCGGGCGACCGCAAACAGCACCGTGAACATCGCCACGGGGAAGCCCAACGCGCGCAATGTAATGCCAGAATAAAAGTCAACGTTCGGGTACAGTTTCTTGTCGACGAAGTACTCGTCCTCAAGTGCAATCTTTTCGAGTTCCATGGCAATCTTGAGGAGCGGTTCGTCTTTCAGGCCCATGAGATCAAGCACCTCATGGCAGGTCTTCTGCATTACACGGGCGCGCGGATCGTAGTTCTTGTAGACACGGTGGCCGAAGCCCATGAGACGGAACGGATCGTTTTTGTCCTTCGCACGGGCAATAAACTCAGGAATGCGATCAACCGTGCCGATCTCTTCGAGCATGTTAAGCGCTGCTTCGTTGGCGCCACCATGCGCCGGCCCCCAGAGGCAAGCGATGCCGGCGGCAATGCACGCAAACGGATTGGCGCCGGATGATCCAGCAAGGCGCACCGTCGACGTCGATGCGTTTTGTTCGTGATCCGCGTGCAGGATGAAAATGCGGTCAAGAGCACGTGACAGAACCGGATCGACCCGATAGGGCTCACAGGGCACAGCAAAACACATCTGCAGAAAGTTTGCCGTATAGTCGAGGTCGTTGCGTGGATAAATAAACGGTTGACCGATCGAGTATTTATGTGCCATGGCCGCAATTGTTGGCATTTTGGCAATCATACGGTGCGAGGCAAGCATGCGCTGCGTAGCATCGTTTATATCGGTCGAATCGTGATAGAAGGAAGACAATGCGCCAACTGTGCCGACCATAATCGCCATTGGATGTGCATCGCGGCGAAAGCCCGTGAAAAAGCGGGTCATCTGCTCGTGCACCATGGTATGGTTGGTGATGGTGAACTCAAATTCTTCATATTGCGTCTGGGTTGGCAATTCACCATGAAGCAACAGATAACATACCTCTACGAAATTAGAGTTCTCTGAAAGCTCTTCAATCGGATAGCCGCGATAGAGAAGCGTGCCTTCATCACCATCGATATACGTGATCCGGGAGGCACAATTCGCAGTGGATGTAAATCCAGGATCGTACGTAAAGCAGCCTGTATCTTTATAGAGCTGCGTTATATCAACAACATCCGGCCCAATAGTGCCCGAACGAACGGACATTTGGGTTTCCTTGCCATTGAGGATCATCTGACCAGCTTTTGACGTGTCGCCGACGTTCATTGCCAAGTCCCTTCCTTTGAAAGTTGCTTCCTGGCCCACAGGGCAGATGCCGCGTGACAGCCATGGGGCAAAGAACTGCTAATATAAACTGGCCGTCGCGACAAGTTCAAGAGACGCATAATTGCGCGACATTAACCGCATTGCCGTTATAAAAACAAAGCTTAGGCACTGTGATCAGTAATTCTGCCCAAAGCTTCATCACGTCCGAGTGCTGCAAGCATCTCAAAGATTGGCGGCGATACGGTTGTACCGGTCAATGCGGCGCGAATTGCCGGGCCGATCTTGCCAAGTTTAAGGCCCTCGGCCTGAATGAATTCACGCACGCTCTTTTCAATCGTTTCGTGCTTCCATTCGTCCAACTCAGACAAATGGTCTGCCAGAGCAGCAAGATGCTGGCGCGCCTCATCGCTGAGGATCCTGGAAGCTTTATCGTCTGGCATAATGGGCCGCTTGGCGATCAAAAAACTGCCTGCCTCTGCAAGCTCGATCAGTGTCGTGGCCCGTTCCTTTAAAACTGGCAGCGCGACAATAAATCTGTCCCAGCCAACTTCGGCAAATCTTGCGGCCTTGTCCTGGCCACCCTCGATGGCGCCGAGCACTCCCTGGAGATGCGAGACAATCTCCTCGTTCTCTGCGTGGCGCAGATAATGAGCGTTAATGTCTGCCAACTTGTCGAAATCAAAACGCGCCGGCGATTTGCCAAGCCCGTCAAAATCGAACCATTCAATCATCTGCTGCGCCGAAAAGATCTCGGCATCGCCGTGGCTCCATCCAAGCCGCACCAGATAGTTTCTCAGCGCGGCAGGCAGATACCCCATATCGCGATAGCTTTCGACACCAAGCGCACCGTGGCGTTTGGACAGCTTGGCACCATCGGCACCGTGGATCAACGGCACGTGTGCAAACACTGGTACCTGCCAGCCGAGCGCCCTGTAAATTGAGGTTTGACGGGCAGCATTGGTCAGATGATCAACGCCACGTATCACATGCGTGATCCCCATATCATGATCGTCGACCACCACGGCTAGATTGTAGGTTGGCGTGCCATCGCTGCGCAGAATGATAAGATCATCAAGATTCTCGTTCTGGAATATCACATCGCCCTGAACCTTGTCGGCAACGAAGGTTTCACCGCTCTTCGGTATCTTGAGACGGATGGCAGGAGCAACATCAGCCGGCGCATCGCCCGGATCGCGATCGCGCCAGCGGCCATCGTAGACGGGCGGGCGTCCTTCGGCCTCTGCTTTGCTGCGCATCGCCTCCAGTTCTTCCGGCGTACAGTAACAACGGTAGGCGTTGCCGCTGGCCAGCAGCTCTTCGACAACGGCGCGATGGCGGTCGGCGCGGGCAAACTGAAACGCCGGCTCCTGATCAGCCTCCAACCCAAGCCAGGCAAGGCCGTTGATAATTGCGGCAATCGCCTCATCAGTGGAGCGGGCGCGATCGGTATCTTCGATGCGCAACAGATAGCTGCCGCCATGGTGGCGGGCGTAGAGCCAGTTGAAGAGCGCTGTACGTGCCCCACCGATATGCAGGAAGCCGGTTGGCGAAGGGGCAAAGCGTGTAACAACCGGGCTTGCCGGAGGCGTGGCTGCGGGGCGGGCTGGCGGGTTGGCGGGCGCTGAGGTGCTCATGGGGCTTGGGCCTCTTGATGATCTGATACGACGGTGGCGGCTGCTAATTATAATTGAATGGCGATAAAACCAGCTTTAAAGCAACAGACAGGCGCTGTCAGCGCTCATCACAGCTTGAAAAAGCGTCTGGTAAATCTGGCGGGCCTGACGCCGGCTGGCATAGAAAAAACAAGTTTTATAGTGATCCACAGCGGTGATAGCGGCAAGAGATAAGATGTTAATTATCATTGCTATCTCCAAACTGAATGAGTAAGCGATAGCTTCCTGCGATCTGCTGCAGATAAACAGGAACGCTCAAAGAGGAAAGATGATGAACAAAGTATTGGCCTTTCTGGCTGCGTGCACTTTATCGTTTGGTATCGCCCAACCAATTGCGGCGAAAGACGCCGGTCACGGTAAAGACTACCGGACATTCCACAGCGACGGAAAAATCGATTACGGCAAAATTGAAGATTCCTACACCTCTGACCTGGTAATGTATTTAGCCGGCAACCAGTTCATGGTGATGGAGGAATTAATCAGGGATTTTCAGAAAAAACACCCGGATATCAAAACAGTTTATGTTGTAACCATTCCACCAGGACAAATCCTGAATGGCCAGATTCTTAAGCAGGGAAAAATCAATGGCCAAAAAACTGCACAAAACCCTGACGTCTATGCCTCTGTTAACCTTGGCCACCTCAAGACACTCAAGGCCAGAGACATAATGGACACGTACATCGTCTATACCCACAATAAACTTGAACTCATGGTTGCTGAAGGCAACCCGAAAGGCATCAAGGGAGCCGAGGACCTTGGCCGCGACGATCTCGTACACTCACATCCCAATCCGCTGACCGAGGGCATCTTCAAATTCTACGGCATACAGATGCTGAAGGACCTGGGGCTTTACGAAAAAGTCACCGGCGGTGCCATGTGTAAGGGCTGCTGGGCAGTGGAAGGCAAAACCTGGTTTACGGAACGCCACCACCGTGAAACGCCGCAACGCATTGAAGAAGGCAAGGCTGATGTCGGCATCGTTTGGACAACCGAAGTCGTACACGCCAAAGCCGAAGGCCGCAAAATTGACGGCGTCTCAATTCCCGCACCGCTGAACCAGCAGGATAGTGTTGGCTATGCAATAGGTGCTTTGAAAACCGGCCGCAATCAGAATAATGCGAAAGTTTACCTCAGGTATCTCGCGACCAAGAAGGCTCAGGATATTTATGCCAGATATGGTTTCGTTCCTGCAAGCGCCGAAGAACTGACACTGAAACCCATCCCGGACAAGACATAATAAAGCGGCGCACGGCTGGGTTATTAATCAGGCCGTGTCGTCAATTACCGCGACTCCACCGGCTCTCGCGTGCTAATTGACGACACGTCTTGGCACACACAAACCGAAACTGAAAAATCGATGCGGCATGATGCGGCATTATGGCTGTCGCTGTGCGTTAACCTATTGCTGCAGAACGGCGAAATGCAATTCCCCCGCATCCCGAACATAGATCGCCCACTTGATTTTGCCAGCACAATCGTTGCTCAGCAACAGTGCATGACTTTATCGATGGCAATGCTTGAGCAAAGTCGATGTTGCGCTATAACGATTTTAAAACCATTCGGCTGTTGAGAACATCATAGCCAGAACGCGGACCAGAACGCGGAATAGGATAACAGGATGTGGTGGCTTGCAGCGATCGGGTTAGGCGTGTTGGCTTACTGTCTCATATCAGGCCGTCTGCATAACACCATGATCACGCCGCCGATGGTGTTTGCACTCTTTGGCCTTGCGATTGGCACCGTCGGCCTTGATTTACTCGATATGAAGGTGTCACACGACCTTATCCATACGCTTGCTGAGATTACTCTCGCGCTGGTCCTGTTTTCAGATGCTGCCCGTATCGATGTACGCCTCCTTGCCCGCGATCACGATCTTCCGATGCGCATGCTCGCGATCGGCATGCCGCTGACCATCCTGTTTGGGACCCTTGCCGCGCTTGCGCTTCCCTTGGGGCTTGGAATTTTCGAGGCAGCGCTGCTTGCTGCCATTCTTGCACCAACCGATGCAGCGCTCGGACAAGCTGTTGTCTCAAGCCGCCTGGTGCCAGTCCGCATCCGCCAGGCACTCAACGTTGAAAGTGGTCTGAACGACGGCATTGCTCTGCCGTTTGTCTATCTGTTTGCTGCACTTATGACGATGAACGCCGCGGCTGGCGATACCGCCAGTCTTGCGCTTTTTACCCTTAAGCAGTTAACGCTTGGCCCGCTTGTTGGCGTCGGCGTTGGCATTATCATCGGCTATCTGGCGGTGCGCGCCAACAGATCGGGATGGATGGACCTCGTCTTTGAAGGACCGATGGTCCTGGCAACGGTGGCACTTGCGTTTGCCGGAGCCGATGCGGTTGGCGGCAACAGCTTCATTGCCGTCTTTGTTGCCGGCTTGACCTTTGGCCGCATGCTCGATGGGAAGTGCAAGTTCATTTTGGAGTTTGCCGAAGCGGAAGGGCAGATGCTTATTCTCATCGCCTTCATGCTTTTCGGCGCAGTAATGCTGCCAGAACTCATCGGACACGTGACCTGGCCAATGCTGGCTTATGCAGCCCTCAGCCTGACGGTTATACGCATGCTGCCAGTTGCACTTTCATTGCTTGGGACCGGCGTAGGCCTTGCGAGCATTGGGTTTCTTGGCTGGTTTGGTCCGCGCGGTCTGGCTTCGATTTTGTTTGGCCTGCTGGTGCTCGAACGGTTCCATTCAGAAACAGTCTCAACGATTTTGGCCATCGTCACCCTGACGGTCCTGATATCGGTTTTCGCGCATGGCATGACTGCCGTTCCGTTCGCCAGGTGGTATGGCCGCATGACAGCAAAGCAAGGCCTGTGCCCGGAAAAGCAAGACGTTTCAGAAATCCCCCTGCGCACAAATAACGCAATCCAATCGTAAAATCCCGGAGCATCCGCCTTGAAAAAAATCTCAGTTGCCAAGTTATCAGAGCTGAAGGATCGTGAACCGGCCTACGCCTTGGTGTCAAATGTCGATCTCGTTGTCATCCGTTACGATAAAGATGTGTCCGTACTTTATGGGCGCTGTCTGCACCGGGGCGCTCTGCTGGCGGACGGATATGTCGAGGGTGACAATCTCATTTGCGGCCTCCATTACTGGGACTATCGTATCCAAACCGGTATCAGCGCCTACGCCAATAACGAGGTTCTGAAAAAGTTTAAAAGCTGGATCAAGGGCGACAAAGTCTTTGTTGACGCCGATGAAATCGTCGAATGGGAGCGCGCTAATCCGCAGCCTTATGACAGGAGTGCATATCACGGCCTTTACGCGGATATTCACGGTGACCCCGTTGAACCGCACGTCAAGCTAATCCAGACCTATGCCAAGGACGGCTTGGCCAAGACCGGTCACCATGGAGTGGTCTCCGCCATGGGTGTCCCACGCGACGAACTGCCGCGCTGGGATGATATTCAAATCCTGACGGCGCAGCTACATCGTCCGCCGCTGCTCGACGATGCACCGGTTGGCACGGATGTTGTTATCGGCCCGAACGCGCAAAAGCCTTTGCGGCTGGAAATTCCGCTGTTTGTATCTGACATGAGCTTTGGTGCCCTGTCGGAACCGGCAAAAATCGCGCTTGCCATTGGCGCCGAACGCGCAGGCACAGGCATATGCGCTGGCGAAGGCGGCATGCTGCCGGAAGAACAGCAGGCCAATTCAAGGTATTTTTATGAACTGGCCTCCGGACGGTTTGGCTTTTCCTTCGATAAGCTTGCAAACGTCCAGGCCTTTCACTTCAAAGGCGGGCAGGGCGCTAAAACCGGAACTGGCGGCCATTTGCCGGGCAACAAGATGATCGGCAAAATAGCCAAGGTGCGCGGCCTCAACGAAGGCGAGTCCGCAATTTCACCCAGCCGCTTTCCGGATTGGACTGAGGTCGCCCAAATCCGGGCATTTGCCAACGAGGTTCGCGATCGTACCGGCGGCATACCGATCGGATACAAACTTTCCGCGCAACATATTGAAAAGGATATCGATGCGGCACTTGATGTTGGCGTTGACTACATCATTCTCGACGGCCGCGGCGGCGGCACGGGCGCTGCGCCTATCATCTTCCGCGATCATATTTCTGTGCCTACCATCCCAGCTCTGGCGCGTGCCCGACGTCATCTCGACAAGCTTGGGCGCAAAGACATCAGCCTGATTATAACCGGCGGCCTCAGGGAACCGGCAGACTTTGTCAAGGCTTTAGCCCTTGGTGCCGACGCGATTGCCGTGTCAAACGCCGCTATTCAGGCAATCGGCTGCCTTGGCATGCGCGCCTGCCATACCAACAATTGCCCGGTTGGGATTGCCACGCAAAAGCCGCACCTTGTTTCACGTCTGATCATTGAAAAATCTGCGACGCACCTGGAGAACTTCTTCAAGGCATCCGTCGAGCTGATGCAAGTGATGGCGCGTGCGTGTAGCCATGATCATCTCAATAACTTCTCATCGGAAGATCTGGTATCCTGGAAAGAAGATATGTGCAAATTATCCGGTGTGGCATTTGCAGGCGAAACTCCTTGACCGGGTTTATCGCTTTGTCTCTTAACCAATATTGCAATGGCATGGAGCGCCAGCAAAGAGCAGACACAACCTCTGATCTGGTCTACAGTCTGTCATTCAAAGTGAGGTGAAATCATGGAACGGATGACGGATACGGTTTTTCCTTTGCGTTCTTCCAAAGCAGAAGTGGAAGAGGGAAACGTATTTCAGCCGAAATTTGACGATGACGGCCTCATCCCAGCCATTGTGCTCGATATCGAGAATGGCGACGTGGTTATGTTTGCCTGGATGAATGCTGCAGCACTCAAAATGACACTGGAAACCCAGGTTGCCCACTTTTGGAGCCGCTCGCGCGCAAAGATATGGAAAAAGGGCGAGGAAAGCGGAAATACGCTGCAGATTGCCGCCGTTCGCACCGATTGCGATCAGGACGCCATTCTCCTTGATGTGACAATTTCTGGCGCAGGGCTTGCCTGCCATACGAACCGGCACTCGTGTTTTTATCGCAATGTTCGATCAGATCAGGCAGGTTCCTCGTATTATCTTGATTTTCTGGAAACGTCGGGCAAAAAATAAACAGGATAAATTTGGATGCGCTCTGCAATACCGGCCTCGTTCACAAGAGCTTGTGTTCATGCGCGCTAACCAGCCTGCCTGTGCAGATAAATGGAAAATGGCAATGCCGAAACCCAGGCAGAATTTCTCACCATATTGCAGGCGTCACGGAGGCCAGATATTTGACACGCAGGAAGAAAAGCGCAGTGCGATGCAGTTTATCGGACAAGCTTTTCGATGCAGTCTGTCAAGTATCTGGGCCCGTCCGCAGGATCGCTTTTTTCTGTTCGTCGGCTGCATCTGCGAGCGTCTCAGCCGTATGCCTCCATACGCTTTTTGCCGCTCGCCTTGCTGGATGGAACATCGGATGTCAACGGGGCTCCAAGATATGGTGAGAAATGCGGCCTAAAATCGGAATTGCGCTTGGTGGCGGCGCGGCACGTGGATGGGCGCATATTGGCGTGCTGCGCGCACTTCTGAACGCTGGCATTGAACCTTATTGCGTTTCCGGAACATCGATTGGCGCGGTTGCTGGCGGCTGCTATGCGGCCGGCCATCTCGACAAACTAGAGGACTTTGCACGTAATCTGACACGCCGCAGCGTGTTCAGCTATTTTGATATCAACTTAACGGGTTCCGGTCTGATCAACGGCAGACGGCTGCTCCAGGCCCTGGAGGCCTCACTCGGCGGCATTCAGATCGAGAAACTGACGACCCCGTTCACAGCCGTTGCCACTGAAATCGGCACTGGACACGAGGTTTGGCTGTCCCGCG
>CAWUIN010000021.1:0-34215 GCA_963922535.1 uncultured Hyphomicrobiaceae bacterium
ATAAGCGAGCCGCAACACCGGCAGAAACAAAATTTGGGCGCCTTCGGTCACGTATCCCGGTTTGTGAGGGCGTCGGCCAGACTTTTGCGATGCACCGCATCGCCTGCGCCTGACCTCCTGCTCACAAACCGGGATACGTGATCCTAACCCGACATTTTAAGTGATACAGACCACTAGCAACATACGGCTATCCTCACATGGAAAAACCGCATCTCACCGTGCTTGAAATAGATAACGGAAGGTTCATGAACCATGCGCCCAAACCAAATACAGATTTTACATCGCCAAGCAAAGGCTGGGCAATTCGTGATATAGCAATAGGAGAAGAGATAACATGCAACTATTACGAGTTTATCAAAGGGGTTGACGAGACATTCCATTTTTCAAACAATATAACCCCATCCGCCACATATTAAAGCAAAGAGTACATTAATAATTGAAGGCTCCTGAGCCGAATTTATGAACCATTGGCTGTGGGTGAACTCGTGGAATAGACAGTATATGATCATTCTGCCATATATTGATTGAACGTTGCAGGCGGATTCTTTTGGGTTGCTTTTTGGATATACGACCTGCCCTGGCCCAAACACGGTCATGATCATCCTGTCGAGAGTATTAGGGCGGGCCAAAATCTCGCTGCACCTCGATTAATCTGAATAATTCAAAGCGTCAGAGATAAATCTCGCGTTTGGTAACGTCGCTGGAATCGCAGATAGGCTGTGTTGTGATGTGCAGATGTGATTGAACGATCAGGCTGGTTTAGGCCGTTCCGCCATGTGAGCTACATGAGAAGCGGTCTGGTTAAATATGCCCATTTCTGAGTTGCTTATCCCCGAATATGTCCGCGCCATGTCCTTGGGTCTGGCTTCTGGAACCAGACACGATTTCGCCGGGCTGGCACTTGTGTGGCTCACATGGCGGCACGCGCTAAATTAGAAAACGGAGAGACTATAATGCTGCAAGAGGTGATACTTGGCTGGGAAGAATGGCTTGCCTTGCCGGATCTTGGCCTGCCAGCAATCAAGGCAAAGGTCGATACGGGGGCGAAGACCTCTTCGTTGCACGCAGCTGCGATCGAGCCTTTTGGACAGTCGGACCGGCCAAAGGTGCGCTTTCTCATACACCCTAATCCGGATAAGCCAGATCTTGGGATCAAGTGCAGCGCAGATGTGGTCGATCGCCGGAATGTAACCAGTTCAAACGGTGAAACCGAACTGCGCTATGTTATCAAAAGTGCGGTCCAGATCGGTGAACGGCGCTGGCCGATTGAGCTAACGCTGACAAATCGCGAGACGATGCTCTATCGCATGTTGCTGGGCCGTACAGGCATCGCCGACGACATGATCGTCGATCTTAACCGCTAGTTTGCTCAACCCAAGCTCTCATTCGATCTTTATAATTCAATCAAAACGTTTCGTCCTGTATGGCGTCCACTGAAGATCGCTTTATTGACGAGAGAGCCGGATAATTACACCAGCCGCAGGCTTGTCGAAGCAGCAGAGGCGCGCGGCCATGAGATAACGCCAATAGACACCAATCGCTGTTATATGCGCATCGGTCTGATTTCGCCCGAGGTGCATTACGACGGCCGCCCGCTGCCGCGCTACGACGCTGTCATTCCCAGAATCGGCGCTTCAACAACGGCTTACGGAACCGCCGTTCTGAGGCAGTTTGCGTCAACGGGAGCCTGCTGCCTCAATTCTGCCGAGGCCATACTGAATTCGCGAGATAAACTGTTGGCACACCAACTGCTGTCACGGGCAAACATTGGAATGCCGACCACAACGTTTGCCAATTCACCCAAGGATACGCGCGATCTGATCGAGCTGGCAGGGGGATCGCCTGTTGTGGTCAAGCTGCTGTCGTCAACGCACGGGCGCGGCGTGGTTCTGGCGGAAACGCGGAAAGCTGCCGAAAGTCTGGTCGATGCATTCCGGGGGCTGGAGGCCAACTTTATTGTTCAGGAATTTGTTGCTGAAGCGGTGGAGCGGATACGCGCTGCCTTGTCGTTGGCGGCAAGGTCGTTGGCGCCATGACACGAAAAGCTGCCGAAGGGGAATTCCGTTCCAATCTGCACCGGGGCGGCGTTGCTGAGCAGGCTAAACTCAGCCGCAAGGAAAAGGAGATCGCTCTCAAGGCTACAAAACAGCTTGGACTCAATGTAGCAGGTGTCGATCTCTTACGCTGCAGCGACGGGCCAAGGGTTCTTGAAGTGAATTCGTCGCCAGGGCTTGAGGGCATCGAGAAAGTTACGGAAACCGATATTGCCGATCTGATCATACAGAATTTGGAGCAGCGGATTCATGTCCTTTCACGTGACCGCGAAGGGCAGCGGGCAGCTGGCAAGATGCCTCCAGCATAAGCAGTTCAAACCTTAATAAGACTGAGAAGGAATGATGGCATGCCCGACTTTATTTCTGATTATCCGAGTATGTTCACTTCGATCTGAATTTTTCTGCAAACTCATCAACTTGAACGTTTAGTGTGCAATAAGTTTTCAAATCGCTGAGTTTGGTTCTTTTAATTTAAAAGATCAGGCAGTTTTTTGCTTCAGGAGACATGTACGCTTTTGCGAGGCCGGCAAAAGCGTATACGCGCAAGCAGAGGAGTTAATGCTCTTGTAAGAAAAGTGCATACAACTCTCCATCGTCACCTTCGACAAACATTTCGTGCACCTGTGGATGACGTAGCGGCATACCGCTGTTGTCCGGTATCAGGTTTTGCTCGGAGACGTAAGCGATGTATTCCGTCTCATCATTTTCGGCCAGCAGATGGTAGAATGGCTGATTTTTATCCGGGCGTACATCCTCAGGTATAGAGTCCCACCATTCCTGAGTATTGGCAAATACAGGATCAACGTCAAAAATCACACCGCGAAAATCGTAGACACGGTGTCGTACCACTTGTCCAACCGTGAATTTGGCGTGCTTCATCATGTCCAGCGACCGCTATAAAAATTTATACAATTTTGCTATTGCACGATTTCTCGGCGTCTACGTCAACCCGTGATCCTAAAAAAAGCAGTCAGACGCCGATATTGTCACGCTGGTGCCAGCAAATTGCGCTTGAGTCCTGCTGTATTCGCATATTTTAGCCAAACGCTGGCACAATAATTGCCGCACTGAGGGGCAGCGCTTGAAAAATAGATTTGCTTTGGGGAAAGCAAATGGATGTCGTGCCTGCTTCCATTCAGCCATTACGCACTGCCAATCAGGATACCGGCAGCAAATACGAGCGCGCCGCCAAGAACAACCTGGAATGCTGCCCTGAAAAACGGCGTTTCCATAAACTTATTTTGTATCCAGGCAATCGCCCAAAGCTCAACAAAGACCAGAAAAATCGCGACCGATGTTGCGGTCCAGAAATTCGGAATGAGGTATGGTAAGGCATGGCCCAGGCCGCCAACCGTTGTCATAATGCCTGAGGCAAAGCCACGCTTGATCGGCGAGCCGCGGCCGGACAGTTCACCGTCATCTGAAGCGGCCTCGGTAAAGCCCATTGAAATACCGGCACCTACGGATGCTGCCAGACCAACGAGAAATGTCGTCCATGTATCGTGTGTTGCAAATGCCGTGGCAAAGATCGGCGCCAATGTTGAAACCGAGCCATCCATCAGGCCGGCAAGGCCTGGCTGTACCCAGGTTAAAATAAATTGCCGTCGTGCTGCCAGATTTTCATTCTCGCGTACCTCTTCGGACATGTGCTGCTTGCCCAGCTTTTCTGCAGACGCAACGTGGCCAACTTCGGCGAACGCAAGATCGCCAAGCAATTTACGGGTATCTGCATCGGTGGTGCGAGCGGCGGCCTTAATGTAGAAGGAGTGGGCGGCGGCCTCCATATTCGCTGCTTCTTCTCGAATACGCTCAAGGCCGAGATTCTCAATCAGCCAGACTGGTTTGCGTGTGTAAAAACCTGCAACGTGTTCGCGACGGATCAACGGGATCGTATCGCCAAAACGGCGCTGGTGCAGCTCAATGAGTTGGCGGCGGTGATCGTCTTCTTCCATGGCAACAGCGTCAAAAATCTTCGCCGATTCTGGATACTCTTCACGCAGGCGCTCAGCGTAGGTACGATATATTCGTGAGTCGTCTTCCTCCGCAGAAATGGCAAGGGCAATGATTTCCTGCTCATTAAGATCGGAAAACTTGCGCCGATAAGAGAAGCCAAGCATCGTAAATTGCTCCAGTTAGAAAATTTGCGGCCCAGTCGGGTTGTATACTGTGCCCGAATAATATGAGTTATTCAGTGTATCACAAAATAAAAAGGGCGCGTCAAACACGCCCTTTCTCTTAATTATTCTGCTCTGAAGTTAGCCGTCGGTTTTCTGGCATTTCTGGATAAACCGGTTGGTCTCTTTGACCATTTCACTATGAAACAGGCCGATGCTGTCGCCCAGCCATCCAGCTGACACGATAACGCCCTGAATGACTGAAGGTGCTTTAACATTGGACACATTCAGCCAGATCTTTTCTACGCTGCCGTCTTTGAACGACATTTTTGGTGCGATATCGAGCGTGATATCCGTCACGTCTTCACCGGTTTCGATCTGACACTTTATGGCGTGCTTATCGGCAACGACGTCTGCCGATGGCTTTGTTGCGGCATCAACGATTTCCTGGCGCTTGAGTTTGAACTCGATGGTGCAACGCGCATCGCCAAGACCCAGCGAACTCCAGGCAAGGTTATTTTCTGTAGCGCCTTCATCGAGCTTGGCTTTTTTCCAAGTCTGGCCGATGCTGCAGGACAAATCGTCACCTGCCGCCTCCTTGTTAAGGATCATCTCACAAAGCTGGTTTCCGCACTCTCTGAGTTTTTCCTTATCGCCGTCTGGTGTTTCCAGAGCGAAAGCCGGAGCGGCCAGCACTCCAATAACCATCGCGCCAGAAAGCTGGCAAACAATTCGACGCATTACGAAATAGTCAAACATCAAAAAAGTCTCCCTCGCTGGAGGCTCCCTCGCTTGCGTGGAAGTCCCCCGATTTACTTGACCGCTCGTGCTTAACAAATAAGTGCTTAATATGGTAGCAGGACAAAACGCGCATGGTCGTTTTATCTTTTGACACCTTGTGTTTTCTATGTTCTGGCAATTGAATATGAGTACTTTGAGGTTGGCGGCGATAAGTGGCTTCGCCGTTGACATCAAGCTTACTGCGCGCAGGTGCCGCAGTCTGTTGCAGTGGTGTGGCTGGTGTTATTGCAAGCATCAAGGCAAGATTGCAAAGAAATTGACGTCCCGGTGGATTTTAATTTCTCCTTACCGCGACCCGCCCCATCATTTTAAGCGATGCAGACTTTAAATCTTGCCGGCAAAATCTATAGTCCCGTTTGCCTGAGCTAGCTTCTGCATAACAAATCACTGTCGTTGATCGCCGGCTTCAGGATGGAGGCGAAAATTCGGGAGACTTTTCCGAATTGAGAGTCCGTCTTGAGAGAAGCGTCTGCGTTGATATAAATAAATGGATAAAAGGACTGCTACGTGCTTATCGTAGCAGGCCGGTGTTTTGTTTATTGAACTATTAATGATCCGCAGATGAAATCACTGTTGCCAATCGGATTTGACTTCATCGCATTGTTTGGAAATGAAGGTGTTGATATCTTCAACAAGCGTTGATTCCAGCATATTGAAGGTGTTGTCTGTGGCAGTTGCGGCCCACATAGCTTCATTGACTACGGTTGGAGCTTTGATTTCACCCCAGTTGAGGGATGCTTCTTTTGCGATGCCATTTTCAAATTTTACCTTTGGAGAGAATGAAAATTCGATTTTTGCCGGCTCTTCCTCTCCACGTGCGATCGTGCAAGCTACGGTATGTTTTTGGATAACCATCTCATAACTGGCTTCAGTCATCGATTTGATCATGTCTGCGCGGTTCAGCTTGAGGTCGGCTTTGCAATGAACGGCACCCCATGGCCACGAGGCATAAGCTTTCTTCATAAACGTGTTCAGTTGTGACTGGCGCCACGATTTCGTCACGTTGCATGCAATGTCAGAACCTTCAGCCTTGGCTCGGAAAGCGCTGCAAATTTCTATTTTGCAGGCTTTTCGGCTTTCACGTTCTGCAATTTCCTCCGGTGTTAGCTGAATAGGTGCAACCTTCGCGTCGGTTGCCAGAACAGGTATGGTGCCTGCTTGTGCAAGTGGAACGGTAAGCGCAGCAGCAAGAATTAGATTTTTGGTTTGACGAAACATGAAATCCCTCAGAAGTCGAATTCATTTATGGTCAGGTTGTGTCTATGGCGCGGCCTTGCAAAAACAACGCAGCCTGGCGCGGCATCAGCTGAATCTGACAATAGGCGCAATATTATGGCGTTGGATCTGCCATGAAGACGAACGGGACTATGGATTGCTAAACGCACCTGTCGTTTGAGGCGTTTAAAGTACAGGCTGAGATGAAATTATTCCGCTGGCTGCTTCTGGCGGAATGGCGGCGCAAGAGCAAAATCAAACGTCTCGCTTGAAGCTGATTTAAAGTTTTTTCGGGCCAGCTTGAGCTTTTCTGAAAGCGTATCCAGCTTTTTCTGCCATTCTATTTGGCGGACATCTTGTGTTTGAGCAGCCTTTTCCGACTGCTCCTGTGGCTGGGAATGAATTTCAGCTTCGCGTGCGCGCAATTCTATAAAGCGATCGGCCAGTGCTCCTGCAGCATCTTCAGCAGAAACATCGGCACCGTTGGCTGCAAAGGCTGCCGAAAAAGACAAAGCAAAAACACCCAAAGCTCCAATAAGAGTATATTTCATGGTACGCGCTCCGGAAATTCTGGAAGATGAAAAGCCAATGAAATAAGCTGGCTCATCGGTGAACTGATGTTAAGTACGACAAAACACATGATCTGTGAATGCAGTCTGAACAAAAATTGACCGTGTCTTAAGCACAATTATTTGCGTGGTTTTTGGCAACCGCTGTCAGACCTTCCTTATATGTAGGATATAATAATTTGACTTGAAGCAAATCTCTTATCTTTGAGTTCTTAACACGCTTGTTTTCACCGTAGAAGCTGCGTGCCATTGGCGAAAGGTCGGCTGTTTCGAATTCAATATCAGGTGGCACTGGATGATGTAAGATCTGGGCCGCAAATTCAACGACATCCTGCGGTGGTGCCGGCAAGTCGTCTGTAACATTGAAAAAGCCTGTATGCTGCGGCCGCTCCAGGCCGGACATCAGCGTTTCCGTGATATCGTCAACATGGATGCGATTAAAAACCTGTCCCGGCTTGATCAGGCGGCGTGCCGTTCCAGCGATGATTTTATCGATGGCACTGCGGCCCGGCCCATAAATTCCAGCGAGCCGGAATATCTGTAACGGTATCGCTTTTGTTCCGGCAAACTCAAGCCAGGCATTCTCGGCTGCAACACGGTGAATGCTGCGCTGCGATAGTGGTGCAACGGTGGCCGTTTCATCAATCCAGGCGCCGTCACGGTTGCCGTAGACGCCAATGGTTGAAAGATAGGAAAGCCAGCGAAGTTTTGTGCTTTGCGCAAGATCATCCACGTGATGGCGCAGAACAGGATCGCCGTTGGTGTCTGGCGCAATTGAGACCACAACGTGCGTGGCCTCAGCAATCGCCCTGCTAACCGTTTGAGATGGAGCATCGCCAGTAAAGATATGAGCTTCAATGCCGTTTGCCGCCAAAAGCCTTGCTTTGGTTTGCGTCCTCGTTGTGCCTGCCACCGGCCAGCCGCGCGCCTTACACCGCTGTGCGAAAGCGGTTGCACTATAGCCCAGTCCGAAGCAAAAGACTTTCATCATAACGGAGCTTTCTTATCCGGGAAAGCTGCAGTCCACTCATCGCAGACTGTTGTATCAGTCTCCTTGTTTATATGGTAATCCGCCAGCGTTTTCAGCTCCTCTGGCTCGATAAGATGCACCAATGCCCAAACGGCCATGGCGCGAACCAGCGCGGAGCGATCGTTTAAATGGGAGCGCACATGTGTTGCAAGAGAGCAATCTCCAGAATTGCCAATTGCAATCAGTACGTTGCGCATAAAACGATCGCGTCCGGTGCGGCGGATGGCGGTGCCGGCGAAACGTTTGCGGAAAGCGGCATCGTCCATGTCAGCCAGTTCGGCGAGGCCAGGGTCGTCCGTTTCCCGGCGCGCATGCATTTGAGTTTCGCGAGCAGTAACCGCGAATTTATTCCAGGGACATACGGCAAGACAGTCGTCGCAGCCAAACACACGGTTCCCTATAGGACGACGGAATTCAGATGGAATATGACCGGCATATTCTATTGTTAAATAGGCAATACAGCGCCGCGCATCAAGTTGATAGGGGGCCGGGAAGGCGTTTGTTGGACAGATTTGCAGGCATTTACGGCAACTCCCGCAGCGATCCCGATGGGGCTGCGACGGGTTTAGCTGCGCCGTTGTAAGGATGCAGCCAAGCAGTAGCCATGAGCCCGCCTGGCGTGAGACCAGATTGGTGTGCTTGCCCTGCCAACCAAGGCCGGCTGCTGTTGCCAGAGGCTTTTCCATCAGCGGTGCCGTATCCACGAAAACCTTAACATCACCGCCAGTGCGCGCTGCAAAGCGACCGGCAATCTGTTTCAGGCGGCCTTTGATCAGCTGATGATAATCGCGCCCCTTGGCATAACAGGCGATAACCCCGCGGTGAGTCTCGCTAACGCGATCCAGTGGATCGTGGCCAGGGGCATAACTCATACCTAAAAGAATTGCCGAACGACACTCGGGCCATAGTTTTTGCGGGCTGGAGCGCCGGGACGCTGTATCTGCCATCCAGGTCATTTCACCGTGCCGCCCCAGGCTAAGGAAGTGCGCCAGATAATCGCCGGCTCCGGCAATGGCTGTGACGTCGGTTATACCTAAAACATCAAAGCCGTAGGTTTGCGCGTCGCGATGCAATTGTGTCGCAGCTTCATTGCTGTGTTCGCGATCGTCAGATCGTGTGTGTCCGGGTGGTTCGTTACTCAATGATCTGGATCTTTATAGTGCCGTGAAGGTGGTTGATTTGGCAGATAGTCCTCCAGAATAGAGATGAACGATCGTCTTGACTTCAAGCGCAGATACCAGCTCAAAGCCGAGGGGTAGTCACGCCAGTCAATTTCGCCGAGGTAGTCAAGCACGGAGATATGCGCTGCTGCGACCAGATCGGCAAAACTCAAATCTTTGCCGGCCAGCCAGTTACGATGATCTGCCAGGAAAGATATGTAATCGAGATGATAGCGCTGGTTACGGGCAACAGCCCGTAAAACATCAGAATTCGGCATGCAATTTCCAGCCTGGACCATGCGATTATAGTGCTTCTCGTACAGAAGCTCCCGTGTAATCTCCTGGTTGAACTTGAGATGGAACCAATCGACCAGTCTGCGAACTTCGGCGCGAGCCGGAAAATCACCAGGCAGAATAGGAGGTGGACCGCCATCCAGAGGATGTCTCGGGTAGGTTTCTGCGAGATATTCCGATATGGCGTAGGTCCCACAAATTGCCTGGCTCTGTTCGAGTTCAAGTACCGGCAGCACACCTGAGGGGTTAATCGCAAGAAACGATGGCTTCCAGGCCCACGGTTCTTCGTAGACCGTCTCAAAGTCCAACTGCAGTTCCCCAAGCGCAAGCCGGATCGATCGCGAATGAGGGCAAAGCGGATAGTGAGTCAGTCGGGGCATGATTGATAAAGGGCCCGTTTAACTATTGCTCTTAGTGAGGCTAAGGCCCGGTTAAAGAGTTTTTCGTTACTCAATTCAGGTCTAGAATCAACTTCAGTCTATCAAGTGTTGATAGATAATCTCAAGAGCGCGGTTTCAAGAGACAAGTTACGAGCGTTTATTTTGGTGGGGCCTTAGGGCCTGCCGTCACTTGCTGCGTAGCAGGTGGAGGCTAAATTTTTTTGCGGGCAAGGTACGTTTACGTGAAGTGAAGCGGTGTGCCATCAGGCAAACGTAACACGAGCCAAGCCAAGTGGGGAAATCAGCCCTGCTGTCCTGTATCGCTTGTGGAAACAGCATTGATTTCGACAAATATGTCAAGGCCTTTCAACTTGCGCAAGATCTGGCTACTGAGCCTTTAGTACACGCCCTGCGATGGCATCAAGTTTGGCGACGATTGTTGGATCGCGCGCCTCAGGTGCGGTGATGATGGCCACCTCCAGGGCGCGGTCGGAGCCGATTGGGCAGGGTGGATGCCGGCGCGGAAAGGACTTCGCGAGTGTCAGCACCATGCGCTGCGCTTTGGCCGTATTGGCATGCATAATCTTGATGACGCTGGCGACATCGACATCTTCATGATCGTCATGCCAGCAATCGTAATCGGTTACCATGGCAATGGTTGCGTAGCAAATTTCGGCTTCGCGGGCGAGCTTGGCCTCCGGCATGTTGGTCATGCCGATGACGGAGCAGCCCCAGGAGCGATAGAGTTCGCTTTCGGCACGGGAGGAAAACTGCGGGCCTTCCATGGCCAGGTATGTGCCGCCGCGATGATAGGGAATGGCCTCTGTCTGAAGCGCTTTTTCAACCTCGTCAAAGACGGCGGGGCTGACCGGATCGGCGACGGAAACGTGAGCGACGAGGCCTGGGCCGAAGAAGCTTTTTTCACGCGAGAATGTGCGGTCGATGAACTGATCGACAAGCACGAACATACCGGGCGGCAATTCCTCGCGAAGAGAGCCGCAGGCAGAGATGGAAACAAGATCCGTGACGCCGGCACGTTTCAGGCAGTCAATGTTGGCGCGATAATTGATATCCGTTGGCGACAATCGGTGTCCACGACCATGGCGCGGGAGGAAGCGAATCGGCAGGCCGGCGATTTCAGCAAATAGAATCTGGTCGGACGGCGCGCCCCACGGGCTTTCAACTTTTTCCCAGCGCGGATTTTGCAGGCCGGGTAAGTCATATAAGCCGCTGCCTCCAACGATACCAAGAACGGTGTCGGTCATTTTCATGTCCCTGTGTTCGGGCCTTGTGCTTAGTCTCCATATCATTGGAGCCAGATTAAAAAAATAATAAAAAAGGCCTCTAATGCGAGGCCTTGAGTAATTCAATCTGATTACACAAATCACAGTATATGATTTTGAAGAGAGGCACAATATCCTGAATGCAGATCAGAACAGGGACCCGATCATGGAAAATAGGATAGTGTGCCTGCTAACCTGTTGATCAGTGCTTTACGTTTGCCCAGATACGGCGCTTGGCGATATAAAGCAGAATAGCGGTGAAGAGCAGGTAAACCAAGACCTGCCAGCCGATTTGCTTGCGCTGGTTGAGTGTCGGATCCGATGCCCATGACAGAAATGCAGCAATATCTTTGGAATATTGTTCGACGGTAACCGGTGTTTCCGGGTTTTGATACTCAACCTGCCCATTGCCAACAGTGAATGGATTTGCCATCGCGATTTGATGACCAGGATAGTATTCATTATAGGCCATACCTTCGGACATTTCTACATGGTGTGGCGGTACTTTATAGCCTTTCAACAGAGCAACGATATAATCCGCCCCACCTTCCTGGTAACCGTTGATAATATCCCAGAGCATTGCGCCGGGATGTGCATACCATGGACCGACGTAAGGGGCACCGCGAGCCTTGGCAATCAACGAAAGATCCGGCGGAAGCGCGCCATTGTGAATTGAGCGTGCTTCTTGCTCATTGGCATAGAGCGGAGGAAATCTGTCCGCCAGGGTGGCCGGGCGTTTATTAACTTCCCCGTCTTCGTTCGGCAGCGCGTCAACCTCATATTCCGCAGCTAACGCTTTGACGGCATCGATTGGAAACTCCGGCCCGCCTGGCTCAGCCAAATTACGGAAGGCAAGCCGGTTGAGGCCATGGCAGGACGCGCAAACTTCGCGGTAAACCTGAAAACCACGTTGCAATTGCGCTTTATCATACTGGCCGCCGATACCGCTGAACGACCATGTATTCCGTGGTATGTCGATTTCCCCACCGGCGGCAAGGACGCCGGTGTGATTCAGTGCCAAGGCTGCAGCAGCTGCAATGAATGAGCGGATATTGATCATTGGTATCAACTCTCTATTTGTATTTCAGGCAGCTTCAACGTTTTTCCGGGGCTGCAGGCGCAGGTGCAAGTCCACCCCCTGCTCCACTAGCGACGGCGGGTTCGTCCGTCCCTGATTTGCCAAGAACAGCCTCGGTGATCGAGCCTGGCATCTTCTTTGGCGTTTCAATGATGCCAACGAGCGGCATCACCAGCAGGAAGTGCGCGAAGTAGTATATTGTGAAAAGCTGCGTAAACGTTACGTACCACCCTTCAGCCGGCTTGGAGCCAAGATAGCCGAGCGCTAAGCATGTGATGGCAAACAGCCAGAAAAACCACTTGTATATTGGACGATATTTGGTGGAACGTACGCGCGAAGTATCCAGCCAGGGAATAAATATCAGCACGGCGATTGCCGAGAACATCAAAATTACGCCACCGAGCTTAGAAGGAACTGCACGAAGGATAGCATAGAATGGCAGGAAATACCACTCAGGCACGATGTGAGCAGGTGTTACGAGGGGGTTGGCCGGAATATAATTATCTGCATGACCAAGATAGTCTGGCAGAAAGAAAACAAACCAGGCAAACAGCATCACGAATACAACCAGCGCAAATAAATCCTTCATAATCGCGAAGGGGCTCATCGGTACGCTATCCGATTTAGTCTTCATTTCGATGCCGGTCGGATTATTCTGGCCGGCAACATGCAAGGCCCATACGTGCAGAATAACCAAGCCGAAAATGACGAATGGCAGGAGATAGTGCAGGCTGAAGAAACGATTAAGTGTTGCCCCCGTGACAGAATATCCGCCCCATAGCCATGTCACAACTGCGGTACCCAGGCCTGGAATAATCTCATCGAGCGATGAAAACAGGTTGGTGATAACAGTCACACCCCAGAAGCTCATCTGCCCCCATGGCAGCGTGTAGCCGAGGAAGCCGGTTGCCATCATGACGAGGAAAATAAGAACGCCAAGTATCCAGAGCACCTCACGGGGAGCCTTGTAGGAGCCGTAATAAAGACCGCGAAATATGTGCAGATAAACAGCGATGAAAAACATCGATGCGCCGACCGCATGGATCGACTGGATCATCCAGCCGTAGTTAACGTCACGCTTAATTCGCTGAACAGAATCAAATGCAACGTCCGCGTGTGGGACATAGTGCATGGCAAGAATAATGCCGGTAACGATTTGAGTAACCAGGCAGAACACCAAAATCCCGCCAAATGTCCACATGTAATTCAGATTGCGTGGGGTTGGAAAATCGACAAACTGATTATGCATCATACGCATGATCGGCAGGCGTTCGTCCATCCATTTTGAAAATGGTCCGCTTGGCTTATAGGTATCCTCATGGGCGTGCATGATGGCAAACACTCCTCAATTTCATAATCGACTTGAAGACCTTAGCCGATCTTTATTTTGGTATCCGAGATAAATTCATAAGGTGGTACGACAAGATTTCGTGGTGCCGGGCCTTTACGAATACGCCCTGCGGTGTCGTAGTGAGAACCATGGCATGGGCAGAACCAGCCATTGTATTCCCCTTTGACATCGCCCAGGCCCTGACCTTTCGGTATGCATCCCAGATGCGTACATATGCCGACATTCACGAGCCAGTTTTCATGGCCTTCTTTAGTACGCTCTTCGTCCGTTTGCGGATCTGGAAGATCGTTAAGCGAGACGTTTTTGGCCTCTTCCACCTCTGCAGCCGTGCGGTTGCGGATGAACACTGGTTTGCCGCGCCACATCACCGTGATTGCTTGTCCCGCAGCGATCGGCGCAAGATCGACCTCAATTGATGCTAGCGCCAATGCGCCAGCGTCCGGATTCATCTGGTCAATAAAAGGCCACACTACCATGGCGCCACCCACAGCTAAAAATGCCGGGCCTGCCAATATCAGAAAATCGCGCCGTGTTGCGTCATCAGCTTTACTAGCCAATGTACCCTCCATCCAGTCCTGATAACGATGAGTGACATTAATTTTCGTGTAGCAACTGGAATGTCACTTTATGCTGAGGTATGATATTCATCATTGCCGGCAAAAAAAGAAGAGCGCGGAATGACACGCTACGTTGTGGCAGCGTTTAAGTAACCTCTCAAGGCGTTGCGCTCAACAGAAAGTGTGCCATTTTGGCGCACCTGTGATCTATTTGCCTGCGTCATACAGAAATTTAATCATGCGCACTGCCTTATATCAACCTGACATCCCGCAGAATACGGGAACCATTCTGCGGCTTGCTGCGTGTCTTGGCGTCGGCGTCGATGTGATCGGGCCGGCGGGGTTCGATCTGTCGGACCGTGCCCTGTGGCGCGCTGGCATGGACTATATCAATGCTGTTGATCTCGTACGCCACGATGGCTGGATGAGCTTTCAGGCCTGTCGAAACGGGGACGAGGCTGAGGAGGCCGGCCGGTTGGTGTTATTGACGACGGCCGTAGACCGCCGCTATAGCGATTTCAGCTTTCGGCCGTCGGATGTCCTGTTGTTCGGGCGGGAAAGCGCCGGGGTACCGGGCGAAGTACATGAGGCGGCCGATGTGCGCCTGACCATCCCTATGCGTCGGGGCAT
Organism: uncultured Hyphomicrobiaceae bacterium; assembly: GCA_963922535.1. Taxonomy (GTDB): domain Bacteria; phylum Pseudomonadota; class Alphaproteobacteria; order Rhizobiales; family Hyphomicrobiaceae; genus Tectiglobus. The sequence continues at coordinate 14,517 of CAWUIN010000021.1, forward strand.
GCGATCATTGAATGTGGCGGTTTCTGCTGCGATGGTCCTTGGCGAAGCTCTGCGCCAGACAGGGCAGTTTCCTGATCCATAGAAGTGCCAGATTTAGATCTTTGGGACATTGAATGTCCGGCTTCAATGATCCAAAGTTTCCGATGTCGTATGCCGACGTGGCATTAAAATGCGTGCATTGTTGCTCGACGCATGACTTTTACCATGGCAATAGGTTCTTCTTAAGGATGCAAGCAACATGAATGAGCCAAGCGCTATGAAGACTGAGACGCCACGTCCGATCAAGCTTAAAGATTACCGGCCATCGGACTATCTTATTGATCATGTCGATCTGGATTTCTCTCTGGCTCCAAATGCGACCAAGGTGACGGCATGCCTTAAGATGCGCCCTAATCCGGCGGTCCAGCCGCAACCGCAGACATTGCGCCTTGATGGCGAACGCCTTGAACTCAACGAGATCAAACTGAACGGAATGGTGCTGGACAGTGACGCTTACAAGGTTACCGAAACATCGCTTATTATCCAGAATGTGCCTGACAATGATTTCAAAATCGAAATTACAACGACTGTGAACCCGCAGGCAAACACTGCGCTTACCGGTCTCTACCTCTCCAATGGAGTGTACTGTACACAATGTGAAGCGCAAGGCTTTCGCAGAATAGCCTATTTCCTTGACCGTCCTGACGTTCTCGCCACTTACACAACGCGCATTGAGGCCGATCTCGATGCAGCGGCAACCTTGCTGTCAAACGGTAATCCTGTCGAGCGTGGCACATTAAGCGGCGGCAAGCGGCACTACGCAGTGTGGAAAGACCCGCACCCCAAACCAAGTTATCTTTTTGCTCTGGTGGGTGGCAATCTCATGTCGGTTGCCTCAACCTTCAGGACGGCTTCCGGAAAATCGGTTGATCTGCGGATTTACGTTGAGCCGGGCAAGCAGAAGCGCTGCGACTGGGCCATGGATGCGCTCAAACGATCGATGAAATGGGATGAGGAGCGTTTTGGCCGCGAATATGATCTCGATGTGTTCAATATTGTTGCCGTTCCAGATTTCAATATGGGCGCGATGGAAAACAAAGGGCTGAATATCTTTAACGACCGTTTAATTCTTGCTTCGCCGAAGACGGCTACGGATCGAAACTACCTGCAGATAGAATCCGTGGTTGCGCACGAGTATTTCCATAACTGGACTGGTAACCGAATCACATGTCGCGACTGGTTTCAGCTTTGCCTGAAGGAAGGCCTGACGGTTTACCGTGACCAGGAATTTACCGCTGATGAGCGCGACCGCACTGTTGCGCGTATCGAGAGCGTGCGTCTGCTGCGTGCCCACCAGTTTCCCGAGGATGCTGGCCCGCTTGCTCATCCCGTGCGGCCGTCCAGCTACATCGAGATCAATAATTTCTATACAGCCACCGTTTATGAGAAGGGTGCCGAACTTGTCCGCATGATCGAAACGATCGTTGGGAAAGATGGCTTTCGCGCCGGAATGGATCTTTATTTCGCGCGTCACGACGGCGATGCGGCGACCATCGAGGATTTTCTGAAGTGCTTTGAGGATGCAACCAGTGTGGACCTGAAGCAGTTTTATACCTGGTATAATCAGGCCGGAACACCGGAGCTTGTCTGCAAGCTTATCTATAATGAGAAGAAACAAACGGCGGAACTGGATATCCAGCAGATTATTGCCCCAACGCCGGATGAGGCAAAGAAGAAAGCGCTTCATATTCCGCTTAAACTAGGCCTTTTGGATCAGGACGGCAATGATTTTGCGCTTGTTCTTGCAAACGGCACCATGCTTTGCGATGGGGTTGTGCATGCAACAAAGCTGAGCCAGAAGTTCAAATTCAAAAACATTACGTCAAAGCCGGTTCCATCCTATTTGCGCGGGTTTTCAGCACCGGTGAAGCTGACCGCAGCGCAATCCGATCAAGAATTAGCGTTTCTGATGGAAAGAGACAGTGATTTGTTCGCCCGGTGGCAGGCTGCATCAGACTACGCAACCCGGCTTCTCGTGCAGCTGGCAAAGGCGCCTGATCCTAAAGAATATATTGCGCATATGCAGGCCTTTGCCAGGGCCTTGGAGCAGACGATTGCCGATGACAGTCTGGCTAGCGCCTATCGTGGCGAACTGCTCAAGCTGCCGAGCGAAGCCGACATTGCCCGTGAAATCGCCAAGAATGTTGATCCCGATGCGATTGCCAAAACAAGGAAACTATTTGCCAAGACGATTGGTAAGACGATTGGCAGCACGCTTGAGCAAATCTATGCGCAGATGGTTGAGGGAGATGATTTTGCGCCGGATGCGGTAAGCGCCGGACGACGCGCACTGCGCAATGCGAGCCTGACGCTGCTTGCTTATCGCGGTACGGCAAAGGACAAGGCGCGCCTTCTGCAACATTATGAAAATGCCACCAATATGACAGATGAAGCGCATGCCCTCATGCTGCTTGCGTTGCTTGGCGGCACAGCGCGTGTTCAGGCTCTTGAGGCATTCTATGAGCGGTGGAAGGGCGATCATATCGTGATTGACACATGGTTTGCGACGCAAGCAACGATGCCGGTCAGAGCTGCGCTTGGGCAGGTCAAACGTCTGATGCGTTGTGAACAGTTTTCCATGACCAATCCTAATAAGGTGCGCGCTCTGATTGGTAATTTTGCCATGCAAAATCCATCGCAGTTCAATCGTCCGGACGGCAAGGGGTATGCGTTCGTCGGCGCGCAGGTGCTTGTGCTTGACAAAATCAACCCACAGGTCGCAGCCCGCCTGCTTAATGCTTACCGCTCCTGGCGCTCAATGGAGGCCGGCCGCCGCCAGCATGCCGAAGCAACGCTGAGCAAGATTGCCCAGACACCTGGCCTTTCCAGCGATGTATATGAAATTGCAAATAAAATGCTCGACGGATAATAAATTCCCGAGCACTTATTATCCTCGACAACGGCAGTAAAATCGATTGAAATAACACTGCGAGTCGAAGCGCCTGCCGGTTTCACCGGGCGGCGAGCCAAGCAAATATATGGGGGGAAATAAGATGACGCGGGCGGCAGCCGTTCGCGCACACATGTGTCGTGCGCCTATTCACCTGGATAAAACAATGCCGCCAGTGCAGAGCGATGCTTTGCAGGATCTGGCTCATCAAATCTGCCATGAGCTGCGTACGCCGCTCAATGCTGTTATTGGTTTTTCAGATTTGATGCGGCAGGAATTATTCGGCCCTGTCGGGTCCAGTCACTATCGCGAATATCTGGATCACATTAACGAAAGTGCGCAGCGCATGCTGCAGGCGGCCGAAGAGACCTTAAGTCTTACATCGCAACTCGCAGCTCCCCGCTTCCCTGAGACCGCCAAGCCATTTAACCTTTTTGCTGCCGTCCATCAAGCTGCCATACGAGCTGTTGACGAGGTTGGCCGGGATCAAGCGTGCGTGCAATTGAAGATTGCTCAGTCAATCGAGGTTTGGGGGAGGGATGAGAACGTCATTACAGGGCTGACGTATTTACTGCGTGCATTCCTGTTGAACACATCGGCAGATACCAGCACCATTATTACAACGCAGCGTGCCAGTAGCGAACGGCTCACGCTCATTATGTATTCCAGCGATATGTATTCCAGCGATAAGGCCGGCAACGAGCCTTCTTCAGGTTGTCTCGCCGCCCATGCCCGGCGCAAGCAAGCTGACGCCGCACTGCTCAGCGCTCTTGCTGTTTCACTCTTTAAAATGCAGGGCTTGGAAGTTATTCTTGAAGATTGTGAGGCGTCGGGCGATATGATCTCAATCGAGCTGGAGTTGTCAGCACAGCAAGCCTTTACATTGTAAGGCGAGCAGATGTGCTCAGGTTTAATTTTATACTTGAAATTTAAAGTATTATCAGTGTAAGAATAGAAACTCTAATACAAACTCTCACACGATCTATGCGCATGACGAATGAAAAGCCTTGTTAAGTGCTCCGGTGGCCACTCGGATATTTAGTTCATATCCGGTTGTCTTCACAAGATCGTGGCGGATAAACCGGAAAAGGAATTATTCATGCTGCCAGCATTTACGCTGCGCCAGCTTCTTGAAGCAGGCGTGCACTTTGGCCACCAAAGCCACCGTTGGAATCCAAAAATGGCACCATATATCTATGGTGTCCGCAACAACATTCATATTGTCGACCTCACACAGACAACACCGCTTTTGCATCAAGCGCTGGTTAAAGTTTCGGATACCGTGGCCGATGGAGGGCGCGTCCTGTTTGTTGGGACTAAACGGCAAGCGGCTGATACAATTGCTGCCTCTGCTGCACGTTCAGCCCAGTATTTTATCAATCATCGCTGGCTTGGCGGTACGCTCACCAATTGGAAAACGATCTCTCTGTCGATCCGTCGGTTGCGGCAGCTCGAAGATATCCTGGATGGTGAAGGACAAGGCCGAACCAAGAAGGAAATTCTCAACCTTACCCGTGAGCGCGATAAGCTCAATCAATCGCTTGGCGGTATTAAGGAAATGGGCGGCACGCCGGATCTGCTGTTTGTGATCGACACAAACAAGGAAAGCATCGCGATAGCTGAGGCGCGTAAGCTGAAAATTCCAATCATTGCAGTCGTTGACACGAATTGCAATCCCGACGGGATTGACTATCCAATTCCAGGTAATGACGATGCCGGGCGTGCTGTGACGCTTTATTGCGATCTGATTGCACGAGCGGCGATTGACGGCATCGAGCGGGCATCGGCAGCTTCCGGTATCGATATTGGTGCCTTGGAAATACCGATGGAAGAAGAGCTGCCTGAAGAGGAAGCCTTGGGCTTTGAAGGCATTGAGGCGCCACGTGGCGAGCCTGACGATCTTAAGTTAATCGCTGGTATTTCGCCACGTATCGAGCAGGCGTTGAACGACGCCGGCGTTTTCCACTTTTGGCAGATTGCTGATCTTGACGAGGCTAACGTTGCCGCTCTCGATGCGCACCTCAAGCTGCAGGACGATGAAACGTCTTCAAAGTGGATTGGTCCGGCCAAGGCACAGGTCGAAGCAGAGGCAGCCTAGCGCCTAGTATTGCTTAACTTGACCACTTAACCTTTATTGCTGAAACGCAGGATGGACGACACCGCTTAATTTGGGTTTTATTCATGCCAAGCGTGCGGCATGCGGCTTTATATGGCGTATTAAATCAAACTGGATTATTGGTGCGTGCAAGATCCAGGTAGCTTGGTTTATGCGTCATTTTCATAACGTGTAGATCCAACCTTTTGCCGTAAGTATTACGATTGCGTCGAAAGAGCGGAAAGCCGTTCTGTGATATTTGGATGAAGATTTGAATTGCACATCAGGCAATACAAATCGAAACGACGATTTAATGCAGCGAAGCTTATTTCGCTCAGCCCTGCTTCAAATGTCGGTCATGAGCTGCTTTGCGACAGGCAGGGGTAGCTTTTATTGTCGTGTAAGTTTACACCGTAGACTATTTTACGGTTGATCTGCCAGGCTGATGTTGGCGAACGCAGCACGGCAACTTGATGCAAACGGGATATAGTACGGGCGTAGTGTGGGCTATGCCTGCAACTGAGAGAGCGAAAGATGACAACGATTACTGCAAGCATGGTCAAGCAGCTGCGCGAATCCACCGGCGCAGGTATGATGGATTGCAAACAAGCGCTGGCCGAAGCGGGCGGCGATGTTGAAGGCGCGATCGACTGGTTGCGCAAAAAGGGATTGTCCAAAGCTGCCAAGAAGTCTGATCGTGTTGCAGCTGAAGGCTTGATCGGTGTAACGTCGAATGGCAATTTGGGCGCCATTGTCGAGGTTAACTCCGAAACCGACTTCGTTGCCCGTAACGAGCAGTTTCAGCAAATGGTTGGCAGCATTGTCAAGCTTGGTCTTGAAGCCGGTCAGGATGTCGAAAAGCTGCTTGCCATGACTTTCCCTGGCCAGGATCACAGCGTCGAGGATCACTTAAAGGAGATGATCGCGACGATTGGTGAGAATATGACTGTGCGCCGTACTGCATCGCTCGGCGTTGAGAGCGGTATCGTTGCTGACTACATCCATAATAAGGTCACCGATGGTCTTGGTAAGATCGGTGTTCTTGTGGCTCTTGAAAGCTCTGGCGACAGTGAAAAACTGGCAACCTTCGGCCGTCAGCTTGCAATGCATATTGCAGCCGCGGCCCCGCTGGCATTGAGCCCCGATGAGCTTGATGCTGATATCATCGAAAAAGAGCGCGCCATATATCTTGAGCAGGCAAAAGAGTCCGGCAAGCCGCAGGAAATTATCGAAAAGATGGTTGAAGGACGTCTGCGCAAGGAGTTCTTACAGCAGGTTGTGCTGCCACAGCAAACTTTCGTAATTGACGGCAAAGCCACCGTGGAACAGGCGGTTAAGTCAGCTGAAGCCGATGTCGGTGCTCCGATCAAGATTGCAGGTTTCATTCGCTTTGGTCTTGGTGACGGAATTGAAAAGAAGGAAGATGACTTCGCAGCAGAAGTTGCTGCGGCAGCCGGCACAAGCTGAGATATCTTCTGGCATTTACATCACGCTCAAAAAAGCCGCCTGCACATCAGGCGGCTTTTTGCTGAAAATCGCAACATCAAGACCTACAAATGGCCATGCAGCAGAATTAGGCTATGTCAGAAATTAAATAGCATATTCTTTAAATTTATATGGTTTTACATCTTTAAAGGCGATAATCGTGGGGTGCCTTGGACAATGTGACAGAGAGTAGTTGGTTTGTCATGACGCTGCGATATAAAAGATTGCTTCTGAAAATTTCCGGTGAGGCTCTTATGGGCAACTCCGGATACGGCTTCGATGCTCCAACGGCGAGTTTGCTGGCCAGAGGCGTGGCCGATGGGATAGAAGCTGGTGCGCAGCTTTGCATTGTGATCGGTGGCGGCAATATTTTCCGCGGACTGGCCGGTGCTGCGAACGGTATGGATCGTGCCACTGCCGATTATGTCGGGATGCTGGCAACCGTTATGAACGCACTGGCATTTGAAAGTGCGCTTGCTGCGCATAATATCTCTACCCGTGTGCTTTCAGCAATACCAATGCCTACGGTCTGTGAGTCCTATGTACGGCCCAAGGCGTTGGAACATGTTCGGCAAGGCCGTGTGGTTATTTTCGCGGCCGGAACCGGCAACCCGTATTTCACAACGGATACAACTGCTGCGTTGCGGGCAATTGAAATGGAGTGCGAGGCTGTGGCCAAGGCAACACAGGTCGACGGTGTTTATTCAGCTGACCCCAAACGTGATCCGGCGGCGATCCGTTACGACAAATTAACCTATGCCGATGTTCTGGCACGTGACCTGCGCGTGATGGACGGAGCCGCAATTGCGCTGGCGCGGGATAACAAGCTGCCAGTCATCGTGTTTTCCCTGAAAGAACCGGGGAATATTGTAAAGATGTTGCGCGGTGAAGCACGTTGCACTGTGATCCAGTAATCATCCAGGTCTTTTGAGAATGGGTACGCGGCGCAGGCTGATTGGGGCGCAGCGATAGGAAAATGCAGATTACTGCGGCATCAAAGTTAAGAATAGCAATCCCCGATCAATGGGAGGATAAGAACGTGGCAACCGAAGCCTTCAAACTCAAAGATCTCGAAAAACGCATGACGGGCGTTATCGAAAGCTTGAAGAAAGATTTCAGCGGCCTGCGGACAGGGAGGGCGAGTGCAGCCATCCTTGAGCCTATCGTCGTAGACATATACGGCCAGAAAATGCCGCTCAACCAGGTTGGCAATGTATCTGTTCCGGAACCAAGAATGCTTGCTGTTCAGGTTTATGACAAGGCCGCTGTTTCTGCGGTTGACAAAGCCATTCGCGAGTCGAGTCTGGGGCTTAATCCTGTTGTGGACGGCCAGATTTTGCGGTTGCCGATCCCGCCCTTGACCACCGAGCGGCGCCATGAGTTCGTGAAGATAGCGAATGGCTATGCCGAAAAAGCTCGTGTTGCCGTGCGTAATGTGCGACGTGACGGCAACGATCTTTTGAAGAAATTGGAGAAAAATGGTGAAATAAGCCAGGATGAGCTGAAAAAAAGCGGCGCTGACGTCCAGGCTCTGACCGACAGGATTATTAAAGAGATTGACAGTCTTTTGGCTAACAAAGATCAGGAAATTAATACAGTATAGGATTATTTGACCTTGCAGTTGGTTTAAATCCAAACGGAGATAAAAGTATACCGTGGCCGAATTGTTTGTCGATCCAATGTTTGAGCAGGTGGGGGATGATATCCCCACGCACGTTGCTATTATTATGGATGGCAACGGAAGGTGGGCGCAAGAACGAAGGCTGCCACGCGCCATCGGCCATCGTATGGGGGTTGAAGCCGTGCGCCGCACGATCAAGGCCGCTATTGAACTTAAAGTGAAATACTTAACACTTTACAGTTTTTCAACGGAGAACTGGTCGCGACCCGCTAACGAAATCAACGATTTGATGGGTCTTATGAAGCGGTTTATTCGCCGCGATCTTGCCGACCTGCACAAGCACGGTGTGAGGATCAGGGTGATCGGTGAGCGGGCAAATGTCGACGCGGATCTTCTGACAATGATCGATGAAGCGATGCACCTGACACGAGCCAACGCTGAACTCAATCTTATTATCGCGTTTAATTATGGATCGCGCAGTGAGATTGCACAGGCTGCACAGCGTCTGGCAAAGTGCGTTGCCAACGGTGAGCTGGCTCTATCTGACATTACTCCTGAACGTTTGGATGGGGAGCTGCACACAGCTGGCGTTCCTGATCCGGATTTACTGATCCGCACAAGCGGCGAAGAGCGGCTGTCGAATTTTCTGCTTTGGCAGTGCGCATACGCAGAATTGGTTTTTCTCAGGGAATATTGGCCTGAATTTGGGCTGGACTCATTACGTTCTGCAATTGATACATACAGAATGCGTAATCGTCGCTATGGTGGTCTGCAACGCAGTGGCAGCGCGTAATCCAACAAGCAGATTTGTTCGTCAAGTTTGGCCGGTAAAATTTGGGCTGCGAATACTAAATGGCATTGTTCCGCATGTCCAATGAGCTTAAAGCACGAATTGTTTCATCATTCGTTATGGCTGTCGTTGCGATTGCTGCACTATGGAGCAGCATCTGGATATTCACGATATTAATTCTCGTTCTGGCTATGGCCGTATGCTGGGAGTGGGGGCGTGCGGTGCGCGGTAAAAATCTTGACGCCGGCCATGCAGTGCACAGCGCAACGATGTTTGCCGTGGCGATGGCTGCTGCGGCGAATAATTATGCAACCGCCCTTTGTTTGCTGTTGATCGGAGCGCTGGCCGTTGCCTTGGTATCCGACAGGAAACATTGGATTTTTTCCATTGCGGGTGTTTTCTACATAGGATTACCCGCCACCGCTTTGATCTGGCTGCGCAGCGATGATACCTATGGCATTCACGCTGTATTGTTTATTCTTTTTGTTGTTGCAGCTCACGATACGTTTGCAATGGTGGTTGGCAGGATGATCGGAGGCGTCAGGCTCTGGCCGGCCATTTCACCTCATAAAACCTGGTCGGGCGTGTGCGGTGGTCTGGCCGCAAGTTGCTTGGCCGGGGCATTGTTTGCGCTGGCATTTGAATACAACGGCATATTATGGTTGATTGGTTTGGGGCTGGCCATAGGCGTGGCTGGTCTGGCCGGAGATCTGCTTGAATCAGCCTTCAAACGCTATCACGGGCTAAAACATGCAAGCATGCTCATACCTGGACACGGTGGGGTTATGGATCGCTTGGATGGCATTATTGTTGCTGCAATCACAGCTGCTTTAATTGCAGGCGTACTCGATCATAAGGCTCCTGCAAAGGTGCTCATGTTAGGACTCTGAGGCCGTGAACGGCTCAGGCGATTGCAGAAGTTGCCAGGCAGCATTAATGTACTATTGCCATGAAGCGGGACTTGTCGCACTGAAATTTGAGCGCTAAACCAAACACGGATATGCACAAATGGAGATCTTTATTGCTGACACAGGATGGCGATATAGAGAGAGACGGGCGTACCAGACGGGCCGCATCCGCGCAAGTTCGCACTGTTAGTGTGCTTGGAGCGACGGGCTCAATCGGGATGAATGCGCTTGACCTGATTGCGCGCAATCCGGAAAGCTTTCAGGTTGAAGCGCTGACGGCTCGTACCAGCGTCACCAAACTGGCGGATCTTGCAAGGCTTCATAGAGCAAAGCTGGCCGTTATTGCTGATGAAACGAAATACGCAGAGCTGAAATCGCAGCTTGCTGGAACTTCAATTGAAATTGCATGTGGCGAGACAGGCTTGCTTGAGGCAGGCGCCCGGGAAGCGGATTGCACAATTGCTTCGATTGTTGGCTCGGCCGGCTTGCGGCCGAGTTTGGAGGCTGCGCGCCAGGGGCGCCGTGTGGCGCTTGCGAACAAGGAGTGTTTGGTTGCAGCCGGCGATATCTTTATGGCTGAAATAAATCGGTCTGGCACCGAGCTTCTGCCTGTTGACTCCGAACACGCTGCCATTCATCAGGCCCTGCGTGGCGAGAACATGCAAGCAGTCAAGCAGGTCGTTATCACCGCTTCGGGCGGGCCTTTCCGTACCTGGGCGGCGGAGCAGATCGCAGGCGCCACGCCTGAGCAGGCTCTGCGCCATCCCAACTGGTCGATGGGGGCCAAAATAACAATCGACTCTGCAACTTTGATGAATAAAGGGCTGGAACTGATCGAAGCCTACCATTTATTTTCGATTGATCCGCAGCGCCTCGGGGTCATCGTTCATCCGCAATCGATCGTCCATTGCCTTGTTTCGTTTTGCGATGGTTCTGTTATCGCACAAATGGCGAACCCTGATATGCGAACGCCAATCGCGCACTGTCTTGCCTGGCCGGAACGCATGACCGCGCCGACCGAGCAGCTGGACCTCGTGAAATTGCAGTCCCTGACCTTTGAAGCTCCTGACTTTGAGCGTTTCCCGGCCCTTGGGTTGGCAATATCGGCGCTGGAAGAAGGCGGTTCCGCCCCTAATATCCTCAATGCGGCAAATGAATGCGGTGTCGAAGCTTTTCTCACCAGGCGTATTCGGTTTACGCAAATTGCAGAGGTTGTGGAAAAGTGCCTCGACAAGGCGGCTCAACGAGATTTGTTCAAGCCCGTTCGTACAATTGACGAAGTTTTTGGGATTGATAAAGAAGTGCGACAACTGGCATGCAGCTTGATCGGTGGATCGTGACGCGCATGCAGAGAGGTTGGCGACGCGTGGAAGTGAATAACTGAGATAAAGGTAGCGACAAGATGAGCATGCTTATGGATCTTATAAATAGCGTCGGCAGTGTCTTGTTTTTTCTGTTTGCATTTCTGCTTGTTTTATTCGTCGTTGTTTTGATACACGAGCTGGGACACTTTATCGTTGCCCGCTGGTGTGGGGTGAAAGTTGCGACCTTCTCCATTGGATTTGGACGTGAGATTTACGGTTTTAATGACCGTCACGGCACGCGCTGGTGCCTTGCGTGGCTGCCGCTGGGCGGATATGTCAAGTTTATAGATGACGAAAATCTGGCCAGCGTCGCTACATCACAAAGTCATAAAGCCACGACTGCTGCAGAGCGTGCCGGGGCGTTCCATGCAAAACCGGTTTGGCAGCGTGCAGCTGTCGTTGCAGCTGGTCCGATGGCAAATTTCCTGTTGGCCATTGTTATATTTGCCGTCATGTTTATGGCGTTTGGTACAGTTAAAATGGAACCAAGGATCAGTGCGGTTGTCGCGGATACGCCAGCTGCCGCCGCAGGTTTCAAGGGGGGCGACCTCGTCTTAAGCGTCGATGGGCGCGAAATTGACAGCTTCGACGATATTCAAAGGTATGTTCTGACAAGCCCGGGCAGGAAGCTGGAGTTTATCGTCGAACGCGATGGTCAAGAGATCCCGCTAACGGTTATGCCGGTTCTTAAGGAAAGCGTTGACAGGATAGCTGGCAAGCATCAGCGTCCAATCATCGGTATTCAAAGTTCTCCTGAGGTTAGCAAGATATCATATCAGGATGTTGGTCCGGTTGAAGCCGTCGGTCTTGGTGTGGAGCGTACATGGAGTATCATTACGCAAACGTTATCTTACATCGGTGACGTTATCATGCAGCGCCAGCCCGCCAATCAGGTCGGTGGTATTATTCGCATAGCAGACGCATCGGGTAAAGTTGCACAGCTGGGACCTGAATATATCGTCCAATTTATTGCATTCATCTCTGTAAGCATTGGTTTGATCAATCTGTTTCCAATACCAATTCTGGATGGCGGCCACCTTCTGTTTTATGCCATTGAAGCGCTGCGTGGGCGCCCGCTCAGTGAAAAAGCCCAGGAATTCGGTTTTAACGTTGGTCTTGCTCTCGTTATTGCTCTGATGCTCTTTGCAACATGGAACGACCGTGTGGTTGTCCAGAGTTGGTTTGACGAGCGGCCGACAGAGAATCAGGCTCAGTGAAGCATTCTTGCCACTTCCAATATTTGTATTGAATTGTTAAAACTTCGTAAATGAGTCGTTCTATGTATATCTACAACTGTGCCTTGTTGGGGGGCTTTCGTTGCAGGTGGATTGCGTAGTGTTGTGCTCAATCCGAAAAGTAAATGTGTATCTGGGGGATTTCGGTGGAGAAGGGCAAAAGCAATATGCCGAGGGCATTTCTAAAGGCTTGTAACAGAGCTTTGGTGGGTTTTGTGATGGGCGCAGCTTTTTTAACCGCGACGCCGTCAATAAGCATTCTCAATGTGCAGGGAGTAGCGCATGCTCAGAATGTTATTCGCCAGATTGAGGTGAGGGGGAACCGGCGTGTTGAGCCGGCAACCATTAGGTCTTATCTCGATTTCAACGTGGGCAGCCCTTACGATGATGCCCGTGTCAACTCTTCACTTCGAGCTCTGTTTGCCACGGGCCTCTTTGCGGATGTCTCAATTGTCCCGCAAGGTGCGACGGTGGTTGTTACGGTTGTTGAAAATCCGATAATAAATAAGGTCGCTTTTGAAGGCAATTCTGAGGTTGATACAGAGACTCTGACGTCAGAAGTGCGGCTTAAATCGCGCTCCGTCTATACCCGTTCACAGGCCCTGGCTGATGCGCAGAGAATTGTCGACATCTATCGTCGGCAGGGCTTGTTTGCAGCGACTGTCAATCCGCAGTTGATTGATCTTGGTGACGGCCGCGTCAATGTGGTTTTCGAGATCTCCGAGGGTAACGCAACCAAGGTTAAAAGCATTAATTTTATAGGTAACTCGGTATTCTCAGACTCGCAGTTGCGTGATATTATTACAACAACGCAAGCCAGCTGGTTTGATTTCTTTGGCAGCTCCGGCGCTTATGATCCTGAGCGCCTGAATCTTGATCGTGAGCTTCTGCGTCAATACTATCTGAAAAACGGTTATGCCGATATTCGGGTTCTTTCTGCAAACGCAGAGCTGGCGCCCGATGGTTCAGGCTTCTTCCTGACATTTACGGTTGAAGAGGGTGCTCGTTATACCTTTGGCGATGTTCGGATTGAGAACGTTTTGCCTGAACTGCAGCCAGAAACGCTTGAGGGTTCGATTATGACCCTCTCAGGAAGTGTGTATAACGCTTCAGAAATAGATAAAACGGTCGAGAAGTTAACTCTTGCGACGGCGGAACAGGGATTTGCTTTCGCGCGTGTTCGCCCGCGTGCGGATCGCGATGCTGTGGCGCGCACCATAAATCTCACCTACATCATCGATGAGGGAGAGCGGATATATATCGAGCGGATTAACGTTGTTGGTAACGGCCGAACCAAGGATCACGTCATTCGTCGTGAAATTCGTCTGGTGGAAGGTGATGCTTACAACCCACTCATGATTGATCGCGCCAAAGACCGTCTCAAAAACTTGGGCTTCTTTAAAAAGGTTGATGTTCGTCAGCGTCCTGGTTCATCGCGAGATCGCGTTATCGTAGATTTTGCCGTCGAAGAGCAGTCAACCGGTGAATTGGCCTTCGGTGGCGGTTACTCAACAAGTGAAGGCGTGATTGGCGACATATCAATCACAGAGCGTAACCTGCTGGGTAATGGTCAATTCCTGCGATTGAAGTTGAGCGGCTCACTAACGCGTGCGCAGATTGATCTGAGCTTTACCGAGCCGCGTTTCCTGGATAAGAATATTGCCGCTGGTTTCGATCTCTTCCACAAGGAGGTCGATCTTTCAGATCAGGCGTCCCATAAAAGCCGAACAACAGGTGCTAACTTCCGCATTGGTTTCCCGCTGACGGAAAATATATGGCTGTCAACGCATTATCGCATAAAGCGCGATGAGCTCTTTGACGTTGATGATGATGCATCTCTTGCCATTCAGGACGCTGAAGGCGATCAGTTAACTTCTCTGGTTGGCGGCTCTGTTCGTTACGATACACGTAACCATCCGAATAACCCAACAGAGGGGCTTTATCTTACGCTTGGTACAGACTTTGCCGGTGTAGGTGGCGATGTTAAATATGTCAGTGTCGAAACTGAAGCGCGTGCTTATTATCCACTATACAAAAACATAGTGTTCGTTGGGCGTGTCACCGCCGGTCACATCGAAGGTCTCGCTGGGGAAGATGTTCGACTGCTTGATGTCTTCTACAAAGGGGGAGAGTTGGTTCGTGGCTTTGATAAAGCTGGTATAGGCCCACGCGATCTTAGTGCGGATGACTCGGCGCTTGGTGGTACAACATTCTGGGGGGCAACGGCGGAGGTCCGGTTCCCACTTCCGTATCTGTCAGAAACTGTTGGAATGTCGGGTGCCGTATTTGCCGACGCAGGTTCTCTCTTTAATGTGAGTGGGCGAGCGGAGGAGTTGCTTGGCAGCACGTGTACTTCTGAAGCTTGCCTTGTTGACGATGACACTATTCGTGCTTCAGTTGGTGCATCGATACTCTGGAATTCACCGCTCGGTCCATTGCGCATCGATTATGCTGTTCCCATTGAAAGTGAATCTTATGATGAAGAACGTAGGTTCCGTTTCGGTGCGGCCACAAAATTCTGAAACTCTATGCGCTGCATAAACTAAACCTATGGTTTGGATGAATATAAGGGTGCAGTGTCTTTAAGGCATTGCACCTTTTTGATTTCAGATGTTCAGCATAGTCATTCGCATTTGTAATATTGACAGTTGTTAAGAAGGCAGAAAGCCCATATGCAGCATCCAGGTTTTTTTGAACGTGCCGGTCCTTTCACGCTGGACAACATTTGCGAGCATCTGGGACTGTCTGTATTTGCGAATAAAGATGGTGAAAGGATAATTTCAGATATTAAGTCACTCGATGAAGCAGGGGAAGAGCATCTTACTTTTCTCGATAATCGAAAATATATCAAATCGTTGAGCTCAACTAAAGCAGCTGCATGTTTTATTAAAAGTGAATTTGCCAGTCGGTTGCCTGCTGGCATCAAGGCTCTGGTGACAGAGGATCCTTATCGAGCCTTTGCTTCTGCGTTAACTTTATTTTATCCAACTTCTCTACAGCCAAAGATTTCAGCTGTAAGTGAGACGAGAAGTATTGACCCAAGTGCCGTTCTGGAAGATGACGTACTGGTGGAGGCTGGGGCTGTGATTGGCCCTGAGGCACATATAGGACAAGGAACCCGTATATGTGCCGGCTCAGTAATTGGCTATCGCTGCTATGTTGGTCGTAACTGCTACATTGGCCCTCAGGTAACCATATGTCATGCTTTAATTGGCAATCGCGTCTCAATCCATGCTGGCACCAGGGTGGGCCAGGATGGCTTTGGTTATGCCATGGGACGCCAGGGTCATTTAAAAGTACCGCAAATTGGCCGGGTGATTATTCAGGACGATGTTGAGATTGGCGCAAATACCACAATTGATCGCGGCGCTCTTAAGGATACAATTATTGGTGAGGGCAGCAAAATTGATAATCTGGTACAAATCGCCCACAATGTTATCATTGGCCGGCATTGTATCATTGTCGCTCAAGCAGGTATTTCGGGATCGACTGAGCTAGGTGATTTTGTGGTAATGGGTGGCCAGTCTGGGGCGGTAGGGCATATAAAAATTGGTGCGGGAGCGCAAATTGCGGGTGCAGCCCATCCTACGAAAGATGTTCCATCCGGTGCACGCGTGGGCGGCACACCGGCACGCCCTGTTGTACAATGGGCTCATGAACTTGCGATTTTGGCGCGCATGGCAAAGAAGCGCGGTGTTTAAACGGAGGGTGATGCGGCAAAAGTTGGTAATCGCTTAAAAAAGTATTCCACGATGCCGTGCGACGATACGGAGAAAACTAAAGATGAATGACACCCCCGAACAGCGAGAAGAGTTGGCAACTGCAGATATAACCAAACTGCTTAAGTTGTTGCCGCATCGTTATCCATTCCTGCTTGTTGATCGCATATTTGACATGGATCGCGATCAATCGGCTGTTGGTGTGAAAAACGTCACAATAAATGAACCTTTTTTTCAGGGGCATTTTCCCGGCTTTCCGGTTATGCCCGGGGTTTTGATTATTGAAGGCATTGCACAAACAGCCGGCGCACTGTGTGTTCATAATTTAGGTGAAAGCTATACGCCGCAACTCGTCTACTTTATGGGGATTGACCGCGCCAAATTCCGCAAGCCCGTTTTGCCGGGCGATCAGATTTTCTTCCATGTCAAGAAGTTGCGCAATCGTGGCCGCGCCTGGCGCTTTGTAGGTGAGGCTAAAGTTGATGGTAAAGTTGTTGCAGAAGCTGAGATAAGCGCGATGATCGTGGATAGTGAAGAGACGGCTCATCTGCATGGCTGATAATATCATACACCCAACAGCAATTGTTGATGAAAAAGCAGATATTGGCGAAAACTCTCAAATCGGCCCGTATTGTGTGATTGATGGCGATGTAAAGCTTGGATCCAACTGTGTACTGCATTCCCATGTGGTGTTATCCGGTCGGACTATCATCGGTAACGGCACTCAGATTTATCCATTTGCATCAATTGGCCATCAACCTCAGGATCTCAAGTATAAAGGCGAGGCTTCGACGCTGGAAATCGGCGAGCATTGTATTATACGCGAAGGGGTTACAATGAACCCTGGGACCCAAGGCGGCGGCATGAAAACCGTCATTGGTAACAACTGTGCTTTTCTGGCCAACTCCCATGTTGGTCATGACTGTATTATTGGAAACAGGGTTGTGTTTTCCAATAATGTCATGTTGGCGGGGCATTGTGAGGTTGGTGAGTTTGCGATTATCGGTGGCGGTGCCGCAGTCATTCAATTTGCGCGTATTGGTGCACATTCCTTTGTTGGCGGCATGTCGGGGGTGGAAAACGATTTGATTCCTTACGGTATGGCACTCGGCAACCGTGCTTACTTATCGGGCCTTAACATTGTTGGCCTGACGCGCCGTGGCTTTTCGCGAGAGGATATCCACGATTTACGCCGTGCGTACCGTTTATTGTTTGCAGCCGAGGGTACTCTCAAAGAGCGTGTAGAAGATGTTGCCGAAACCTATAACACCCATCCAATCGTACAGGAGATTGTCGAGTTTATCCGCACAGGTGGCAGGCGTTCGCTGTGTACGCCACGCGCTGGCGATGACGCATAAATCGCTGTGTGTGGCAAAGGGTTGACATCTGAACCAATAGGCATCCTGGCAGCTGGCGGTGAGGTTCCTGTCGAGGTTGCAAAGCAAATCGTCCACAATAGTGGTTCCGTGTTTATCGTTGGTATCGACGCCAATACATCCCACGATATAGCGATATTTCCCCACGCGCGTACAAGCCTCGGACAGCTTGGCAAAATGCTGGCGCTGTTCCGGCAGCATCACTGCCGGCGCCTTGTCATCGTTGGCTCTCTCAGTCGGCCTGACATCTTAAAGCTGCGTCTTGATTTTGGTGTTTTGCTCAATTTGCCTGCCGTTCTTTCGATGCTCAAGGGAGGTGACGATCAGGTCTTACGCAGGGTCGTCGGTTTTTTTGAAGCTCAAGGCTTTGAGGTTGTTGGCATACCCGACGTTGCACCAGGTCTGATTGCCGACAGAGGCACATTGGCCGGGGCTGAGCCAACGGCCAGTGAGCAGCAGGATGCCATTGTCGGATACGAACTGATCCATAAGCTAGGACCGCTTGACATCGGGCAAGCGGTCGTCATAGACGATGGTTGCGTGCGTGCCATCGAGGGCGTTGATGGAACTGATGCCATGCTGGGCCGGCTGGTCTCGGCACAGGCATCCTTGGTCAGGCGTGGCACTCTGATCAAAGCAGCCAAGCCGGGGCAGGAATTGCGCGTTGATTTGCCAACGATCGGTCCGGCAACGGTGGCAGCCTGCGATAAAGCCGGCCTGAAACGCATTACAGTTGAAGCCGGGCGCAGTGTCATTGTGCAGCGGGAGACAACCTTTGCAGAAGCAAACCGCACCGGCATTGGTGTTTGGGGACTGCCAGCAACGGTTAAAAAGTCGGCGCCAGTAAATTGCGCTACGCCGCTGCAAGCAGCAAATCTTGCATGCCTGACATCCCTCCGCGCAGCTGAGAAACATCTGGCCGATGCGGTCAAGGGACTGGCCGCCATCCGCGTGCTGCAGGGCTATAACGCAGCACCAAGCGTGATTGTCGCGCGGCAGCACATTCTGGCAGTCAACGTCGCAGAGCCATATGGCGCGTTCATCGAACGCGCGGTGTCTTTGCGGCAATGGGGCGGCAAGGGCCGGCATAAACGTGAGGGGCTTATGGTTCTGTCATCGCTCGGTGGTATAACAGGGGCGCATCTGAAGACACTAGCGAGCGCACGCTTTGCCGGCCTGGCCATTGAGCGCGGAGAAACTGTCTCACATGAACTCCTGACGATTGCAGAATATCACGGTCTTTTCATTGTGGAGCATGCATGACACGCAAGATTTTTATTGTTTGCGGTGAGCACTCAGGCGATGCGCTGGGCTCCAAGCTTATCGATGCGCTGCGCGCTATCTCAGCTGAGCCGCTTGAATTTTCCGGCGTCGGTGGGGAACTGATGGCTGAACGCGGCTTTGAAAGCATCTTTCCGCTTGCCGATGTTGCAGTGATGGGAATCCTGTCGATCCTGCCGAAGCTGCCGCGTATCACGAGACGGGTCTACCAGGTCGTCGATGCCGCATTGGAAGCCAATCCAGATATTGTCGTGATTATTGACAGTCCGGAATTCACGCACCCCATTGCTAAGCGCATCCGCAAGCGCCGTCCGGATATTCCGATCATCGATTATGTCAGCCCAACCGTGTGGGCGTGGCGTCCGGGACGCGCCCAAAAAATGAAACCTTACGTCGATCATCTTCTGGCGCTGCTGCCGTTTGAGCCAGAGGCGCATCAGCGTCTGGGCGGGCCGGCCTGCACCTATGTCGGGCATCCGCTGATCGAGCGCGTTGACTGGATTCGCAGCCTCGATTCTCAGGCGCTTGCCGAACGGCTTGGGCTCGATGCCGCGGCTACGCCGGTTCTTGTTCTTCCGGGCAGCCGCTCCTCGGAAGTGGAGCGGCTGCTCGATGTGTTTGGTGAGACGATCGTCAACCTGAGCCGCGAACGTAAGCTGGAGGTTCTGATCCCCGCCGTGCCGCATCTGCGCGACGTTATCTTGGCACGCACCGCGGATTGGCAGGTTGCTGTTCATGTCCTCGACGGCGAGACCGACAAATTTACTGCCTTTCGTTTAGCCCGCGCCGCACTTGCCGCGTCCGGGACGGTGACGCTTGAGTTGGCAATTTCCGGCACCCCGATGGTTGTTGCCTACCGTGTCGACAGGGTGACAGCCTTGCTTGGCTTTCTCATC
>CAWUIN010000022.1:0-33842 GCA_963922535.1 uncultured Hyphomicrobiaceae bacterium
TGATCACCGTTAGGCGGACCAAATATCTCAATAACATTGTCGAGCAGGATCACCGTTTCACCAAGAAGATGACCCGCCCGATGCAAACATTCAAGTCGTTCAAGTCCGCCTGCGCGACGCTTGCGGACATTGAAGTCGCACTGAATAACTGTGTCCGATAGAGCGCATGCCTTTGATATCTGCGGAACTTTGCGACACTACCCAGCTTCTATACCTTCTTAAAAAGAAAAAATATATGATGAGGATAAAACGGATTGTGTTTTCTTTCAATGAGTTTGAAACCGCATTGTTCAAAAATCGCCTGAACCTGTTTTTTTGATGTTCCGGGGCGGCCGACTTCCCACCAATGCGGTCTATAACGGTTCATGCCGGATCTTTGGTAAAACGAAGCTATTTTGATTTTGGGCCCTGCTGCTCCATCAAGCTGTTTGTTCCAAAATGAATGAAATGCTATTTTTGGCAGTCGAATAGACATGAATGATGAAAACCATGCGCCATTGTAAGGTAAGGATACATACAGGTACTTATCCGTAAATTTACCCATATGAATAATCAAATCAGATAGCTCTTCTAAAGGATTATGTTCCAAGCATTGAAACGAGCATACAAGATCAAATTTTCTGTTTTCTTCGTTGAAATTTGCAATGCTGCTAATGTGATCAGGATTAAATCTGTCAGATACATCTACTGTAATATGATCAATGCCAAAGTGACGATTAATTGAAGATGTCAATTTCCGACCAGAGCCAAATTCTAAAACCGTGTGGACATCTGGTAATCTGACAATTGGCAGGCATTGATAAAAAATCGAGGTCCATTGTGTAACACGGTCTTCACGAAAGTCGTTCGCATATTCCTTGTATTCTGCACTTTCCTTCCCGTTCTTATGCTCTATAGGGTGCTTGTAATTATTCATTTAAATGGCCATATCCTATAGTTATTTTAATTCACAGGCTTATAATGCAAAAAAATATAATGTCAATTATCAATAATGCGATCGAGGTTGCCCATCGCCGAACCCGAAGACGAGAGAAAATATTCGGCCGGCCCAAATCGCACCGGCACGCTCAAAGGTATCTATCCGTTTACGGACCAGATCAACCTCATATTCCGCCCACGCCGCCATCAACTCACTGCACATTCCTATCGCCATTCTCGCGCTGATGCCTTCCAACTTTGGGCGGATTACTCACGCGAAATGACTGCCTGAAAACTATCCAATTGCTCCTTTGACCACCTCACGCAAACAAGTTGGCAATACCTGTTTGATGTTTCCATATCGGCTATTTAATTTCTATGAAAATTGATACCTCTTTCCCTCGCCTGAAAAGCTATCTTTTTCCTCGCGAAGTCATCGCCTTACGCGGTTTGGGCTTACTATCGCTTTACGCTGAGTTCTGAAGATGTCGAGGATTTACTGGCTGAACGTGGCATCATCGTTAGCCGTGAAACTATTCGTCGGTATTGCCAGCCGACCCCGTATGTATGAAACTGGAGAGATTTCGCGGTATCTTAATACCTTTTTTCCGCCAGTTTCTTTCTAGGCAACGTTTATCTTTAACTGCGTCTTTGAACGTTCACTGCGATACAGCTGGCCGGTAATCTGGAGACCAGAGCCGCTGCGTGTTGCTGCCAGTAAAACGCCGGTAATCCATTTGTCCCGTCTGCATACTAAATTTAAGTGGTTCCACAGAACTATCTGCAAACCAATAACTGTCGCCTGCCGCCACCATATCCAGTGTGATTTCAAACTCGTAGTCGCCGGGCTCAAGATCCATAATCCGAGGCACAGCTTCACCTTCGCGCGGCAAAAATTGCACGGCCTTTGAAAGGGAAGCTCTACCCGCTAATGAAATTGGTGCGAAAGGCTGAACAGGATTTGTTGCCCAGGAGCCGAATTGGGCTGCATAAAATTGCTTGGACTTGCCCGTCCTCGGATTTGTGACTTTCAATTCAAGCGACAATACTGTGCCGGTGCGTGCACCATCGTTTGTTATCGTTAAGGGCAGGATGAAAACTTCAAACGGGCTTGTGGGATTGTCCGGATCAGTGTAGGCGATTTGCTGTGGCACAAAAATTGATAATGCTGGTGCCTTTATCACGGCCTCGTAAAAACTGTAGCCGGAAAAGATCAGCGCAACTGCCGAAATGACCGTTGCCGATATGCCACTGTGATTGCTGGCCTTGCGAATTGCTTCAAGCCCATGCTCATTTGCTTCTTCACTTCGGCGACGCCAAGTTTGCGACATCGTGAAACTCTCCCTCCGTCGGCTTCCGATCTATTGCAGATGATGAACAGATAAAGCCGTTTTTTGTCAACCGGCCTATCTCCAGCTTAAGTATCTGCTGTTTTAGTATGCGAAAAAAGTCTTGGATGAGGTCAATAGACTTAGCTGATTTTGAAGCAAGCGTGACGCAGATTGCTGTTGTCTGCTGAATTTCATATCTACGGGATTAGCTTAAGAGCGGCGAGAACCTGGAAGGTCATTGTCAAACTTATGATGCCCCAGCAAAGCAATAGCTACTTTCTGATCTGTCTGATATGCCGACCCCAATATAATTGAGTGTGTTTTAGTTATCCACCAGCCTTGGCGGCCAACCCCGTATGAATGAAACGGGAGATATTTTGCGGTATATTAATACCATTTTCCCGTCAGTTTCTTTTTAGTTCTCCACTGGCCTTGGCGGCCGACCCCGTATGTATGAAACTAAAGAGATTTCGCGGTATCATAACACCGTTTTTTCTTCAGTTTCTTTCTAGGCGTGGGGCCTGAATGGGCCCCACGATGAGACATCCCGGTTAGAATTAGAAGCGCAGGTTGCCGCTGCCGAATTCTGGATAGGCTTCAAGGCCGATTTCAGCTTTGTCGAGGCCGTCCATTTCCTCTTCCTCGGTTGGACGCAGACCAATGGTGCATGCCAGTAACAACCACATGAATGCGCTCGTGACGATAACAAATGCACCGATTGAAACGATGCCGGTAAACTGTGTAACAATCGAAGCGTCAGAGTTGGTCCAGGCGACAACCAGGGTGCCCCAGATGCCGGCGAACAGGTGAACCGGGATCGCACCGACGACGTCATCGATGCCCAGTTTATCGAGCAATGGCACAGTGAAGACGACGATCACACCACCGACGGAGCCGATCAACACAGACTGCCAGATCGCAGGCGCGAGCGGCTCAGCGGTGATGGCCACCAGACCGCCCAGTGCACCGTTGATAATCATGGTGAGATCAACTTTGTTGTAGCATAATTGTGTCAGAACCATCGCTGTCATGGTGCCTGCTGCTGCAGCCATATTGGTGTTCACGAATATCCTGGCAACGGATGATGCATTTTCAATGCTGCCTAAAGCGAGCTGCGAACCACCGTTGAAGCCAAACCAGCCAAGCCAAAGAATGAACATACCAAGTGTCGCAAGCGGCATGCTGGAGCCCGGCATTGGATTAACCTGGCCGTTCGGGCCAAACTTGCCTTTACGTGCGCCGAGGATAATCGCGCCCGTCAGCGCTGCCCAGCCACCAACTGAGTGGACAAGCGTTGAACCGGCAAAGTCAGAAAAACCCATATTGCTGAGCCAACCGGCGCCCCATTGCCAAGAGCACTGGATTGGGTAGATAATGCCGCAGAGAACGAACACGAAGATGACGAAAGGCCATATCTTAATGCGTTCAGCAAGTGTACCGGACACGATCGACGCCGTTGTTGCACAGAAGACCATCTGGAAAAACCAGTCGGAGCCGGCTGAATAGTCAGCACCAGGGTCTGTATTATTACCAATGTCCTGCGCGATCTCAGGGAATGAAAATGGATAGAATTTTCCGATGTAGTCCTGGATAACCCATCCGTCGTCGCCCGGATACAGGAGGTTGTAGCCGAGGAGCCAGAATGCAAGGCCAGCTACTGCATAAAGTGCAATGTTCTTAGTGCACTGCATGGCGACGTTCTTGGAACGCACCATGCCGGCTTCAAGCATTGCGAAACCTGCAGCCATCCACATGACGAGGAAGCCACCAATCAGAAACAGAAGTGTATTAAAAACGTATTGTTCCTGAGTTGTGCCGCCAGCAGAAGCTGCTGCTGCAGGGACGCCATCCTGTGCGAACACAGGCCCGGCAATAAGTGCGACGAGCACACCTGCCAGACAGGAAAATTTCGTCGATCGTGTCATTAAGATTTTCCTCCAACTTAGATCGCGCTTGTATCAGTTTCATCCGTACTTATTTTAACCGAATTTTCAATAGGTGAAACAAAGATCTTACCGTCGCCGATTTGCCCGGTCTTTGCTGCAACAGAGATGGCTGAAATTGTTTTGTCAACATTTTCAGGTGCGACAACAACTTCAATCTTAATCTTAGGAATAAGTTTTACGGTATGATCGGCACCACGATAAATTTCGGTATGCCCCTTCTGCCGGCTGTAGCCTTTGACTTCAGTAACAGTCATCCCCTCCAAGCCGAGTGAAGTAAGCATCTGGCATACCTCGTTTAACTTAAATGGCTTGATGATCGCTGTCACGAGCTTCATACCCACCGCTGGCCCACCTCTGGTTTATATGGCAACCCAAATTAGACTGAGTGTGCCGCTTTCCTGATTGCACCGGCTTCCTTGCTTCTCAGAGCCTTCGTATACACGGGCGGCTCTGAGACCAGGTTTTGTGCCAATCTGGGAATAAATCTTTAAGTGTATGGAATGCTTTGATAAACAATAATATCGGTCAACTTATGATCGTGGCCAGGGTGATGATTGCTGGCAGTTCTTTATAAAATTAATGTTCAGGTGCGGGTGTCGGTGAAAATGAATTTTTCGCCTGGTCTCGAGCGACACATTCGAAGAATTGACACGCGTGCGCACCTGCGCGTGAGATGAGATCGTTTTGATTACCTGGTGGGCACCGGCGTATCACCACGGTAGTCGTAAAAGCCACGCTGCGTCTTGCGGCCAAGCCATCCTGCTTCGACGTACTTAACGAGCAGCGGACATGGGCGGTATTTGCTGTCGCAATAGCCGCGGTGAAGAACCTGCATGACCGAGAGGCAGGTATCGAGACCAATAAAATCGGCCAGTTCTAACGGTCCCATTGGGTGGTTTAGCCCCAATTTCATGGCCTTATCGATGGATTCAACCGTGCCAATACCTTCATAAAGCGTGAAAAACGCTTCATTGAGCATCGGCAGGAAAATGCGGTTGATGATAAAGCCAGGGAAATCTTCCGCTACGGCGGTTGTTTTGCCGAGGGATTCTGTGAATTGCAGCGAGGTCTTGAATGTTTCATCGTCCGTTGCGATGCCGCGTATCAACTCAACCATCTGCATGATTGGGACCGGGTTCATGAAGTGCATGCCGATGAACTGGTTGGGGCGTTCTGTTTGAGCTGCCAGCCATGTAATCGAAATCGATGATGTGTTCGAGGCAAGAATTGTTGAGGGCTTCACGTAAGGGCGAAGATCACTGAATATTTGCTGCTTGATTGTTTCGTCTTCCGTTGCAGCCTCAATAATCAAATCATCGTTTTGTAAATCCTCGTAACTCCCCGCAAATGAAATCCGGGCCAGAGCCGCGTTCATATCGGCTTCGCTAATAAGCCCACGGGTGACCTGACGTGTCATGTTTTTACGAATGGTCTCGAGTGCCGCTTGAAAGCGTGCCTCGGCCAAATCGTTGACATGGACCTGATAACCAGTCAGGGCGGCAACATGTAC
Source organism: uncultured Hyphomicrobiaceae bacterium (assembly GCA_963922535.1). GTDB lineage: Bacteria > Pseudomonadota > Alphaproteobacteria > Rhizobiales > Hyphomicrobiaceae > Tectiglobus. Next base: position 5,706 of record CAWUIN010000022.1, read on the forward strand.
AATGCCATTGCCCATTTGGCCGGCGCCAATCACGCCGACGGATTTGATTTTCTCACCCAGATCGGACTGGCTGCCTTGCTTTGCTTGGTTATCCATTCCATTAACTTTTTGTTGGCTGGTTGATGATATGCAGACGATTGATTTCAGTTCACCCCCCTCAGGGCGTGCTAATTGACGATACGGCCTTAGTCTCCTGATTCAGCTTTTTCCAATTCGGCGTCAAGAGCCGGCAGTGCTTCGAAAAGGTCAGCGACAAGGCCATAATCTGCCACCTGAAAGATCGGTGCTTCGCTGTCTTTATTGATCGCTACGATGATTTTGGAATCTTTCATGCCAGCGAGATGCTGAATGGCGCCGGAAATGCCAACAGCAATGTACAGGTCCGGTGCCACGACTTTCCCTGTCTGGCCAACCTGATAGTCATTGGGAACGTATCCTGCATCGACGGCCGCGCGGCTGGCGCCAACTGCAGCGCCAAGACGATCGGCAATGGGCTCTATGTACTTGGTAAAATTATCAGCGGATTGCAGCCCGCGACCGCCCGATATGACAAATTTGGCTGACGCCAGTTCCGGACGATCCAGTTGTGCAAGTTCAGCGCCTTCAAAGATTGTTATTCTAACCGCATCTGTTACGGTTATATCTTCGATAGCGGCAGAGCCGGTTTCTTCAGGGTATGGGAATGCGGCAGCACGAACGGTAATGATCTTTTTCATATCAGTCGACTGAACAGTCTGGATCGCGCTGCCTGCGTAGATTGGACGTTCAAAGGTGTCAGGAGATTTGACGGCCGTTATATCTGAAATCTGCATGACGTCCAGCAGGGCGGCAATGCGGGGTAAAGTATTCTTGCCGCGTGCGGTGGCTGGGGCAACCAGGGCATCGTATTCAGACATCATCGGCACCACAAGGGCGGCGATCTCTTCTGCCATCTGGTGCTCAAGATGTGCCGCGTCAGCAACAAGCACCTTGGCGGCGCCGGCCAGTTTTGCCGCTTCCTCCGCAGCCGGTCGACAGTTGGCGCCGGCAACAAGAATATGAACGTCATTACCAAGATGCAGCGCAGCGGAAAGCGATTTACCGGTTGCAGGATTGAGCGAAACGTTGGTGTGCTCTGCAAGCAAAAGAGTAGCCATTCTAAATTACCCCTGCTTCGTCTTTCAATTTCGCGACAAGTTCTGCCACATCCGCAACGCGTACTCCTGCCTGTCGTGTCGGAGGTTCAACGGTCTGTAGCACCTTAAGGCGGTTTTTTATATCAATTCCGTAATCATCCGCAGTTTTGATATCCAGCTGTTTTTTCTTTGATTTCATTATATTTGGCAAGGTCGCATAGCGCGGTTCATTAAGCCGCAGGTCTGTTGTAACGATTGCCGGTAATTGCAGCTTGAGTGTTTCCAGGCCGCCATCGACTTCACGCGTGACGATAGCACTGCCCTCCTCAATGAGGAGTTTTGAAGCAAAGGTGGCCTGCCCCCAGCCCAAAAGGGCCGCCAGCATTTGTCCGGTTTGATTGCAGTCATCGTCAATTGCCTGCTTGCCGAGGATAACCAGGCCCGGTGTTTCGTCGGCGACAACAGCTTTTAATATTTTGGCAACTGCCAGGGGCTCAACCGTTGCGCTTTCATCGACTTGCACCAGAATTCCCCGATCAGCCCCCATGGCCAGCGCAGTTCGGATGGTTTCCTGCGCTTTCGCGGGGCCGATCGAGACGACAACGATTTCGCTCGCAGTCTCGGCCTCTTTAAGCCGCAGGGCTTCTTCAACCGCAATTTCGTCAAACGGGTTCATCGACATTTTGACGTTGGTGAGTTCAACACCGGACCCATCCGGTTTGACGCGAATCTTTACATTGTAATCAACGACGCGCTTGACCGGAACAAGGATCTTCATGGTTTTATCTCTTTCTGAATTGAGTTCCATGGAAATAGCTTTTGTGTGATCGATCATAGGCAACGATAGTTTGCCTATGCTGACTTTCTAAAGCAAACAAGATACAACGAGACAAATTGTCTCTTTGATGCATGCAATTGAATGTTCCATCAAGCCTCGCAAATAATGCTGCCTGTATGGCGTACTTCATTGGTTACGGGAACAGTTCCTTATTGCTTTCGCCCAGAACGTGCCCGGCAAGATAAAGCGACCCGCAGATCAAGATGCGCTTTGCGCCGCTATCCTCACTTTCAATTGCGGCGAGTGCAGCCTTGACGTTAGCCGCTGCTTCGGCTGGTAGCCCCACGGATTTCGCGTGAGCGGCCAGATCGTCTGGCGCCATCGCCATAACTTCGAGCGGTATGGGTACGGCATAGATTTTTTTTATCAGCCCTGAGAAAGGTGCCAGAAAGCCTGCCGCGTCCTTTTTGCCCATCATTCCCACGACAAGGTAAGTTGGTTTACGTGACCGGTCCTGTAGATCGGCAAGGGTTTGCGCCAGCACAACGCCTGCTGCCGGATTGTGCCCCCCATCAAGCCACAGCTCGGTCTCACGGCCAACCCAGCTGGCAAACGGCCTGTCGCAAAGACGTGAGAAACGTGCTGGCCATCTGGCATGCTGCAGGCCATTTTCCAGAGCCTCATCCGGAATGCCCTTTTTCGTAAACAGCAACGCGGCTGCAATTGCAACGCCGGCATTGATAATCTGATTACGGCCAATCAGAACAGGCAAAGGCAGATCGATCAAACGTTGCTCTGCCTGAAAGATAAGCCTGCCGCGTTCTTCAAATACATCATAGTTCTGACCGAAGCAATAAAGAGGGCTGCCGACACGTTGGGCCGTCTGCTCAATCGATGTCATGGCTTCCGGGTCCTGCGGCGCAATAAGAGCAGCTACACCGGATTTCAAAATGCCGGCTTTCTCGAAAGCGATCAGCCCAACTGTTGCACCAAGTGTGTCAACATGATCAATAGAGACCGCCGTAATCACAGAAAGTGCGGGCCTGTCGACGACATTGGTAGCATCAAGACGGCCACCAAGGCCAACTTCGAGCAAGAGTACGTCAGCGGGAATTCGGGAAAAAGCCACCAGAGCTGCAGCGGTGCTGATTTCAAAGAATGTAATCGGCGTCCCGTCATTGACTGTGCTGACATATTCAAGTGTGTCGATGAGTAAGTCATCGTTGATTGGACGCGTCTTGCCGTCGATGTCGGCCAATTGAATACGTTCGTTAAAGCGCACTAAATGCGGCGATGTATACGTGTGGACGCGTTTGCCATGCGCGCTCAGAATAGCCTTCAGAAAGGCAACGGTAGAGCCTTTGCCATTTGTGCCGGCAATATGAATAACAGGGGGAAGCTTGTCCTGGGGGCGGCCCAGGCGTTCCAGCAAATTCCGTATTCGGTCGAGCGACAGATCGATTGAGAGGGGATGCAGGTGCCGCAGTCTTTCGATCAGCTTTGTAATTTTATCTTGTTGTTTCATCTTCCGCCAATCTGCTGCAGCAAAAAATTGATGGGCAAACGGGGCGTATAATCAGTTTATCCCGTTCGCTGCTGCCGCCCATCGATTGTGTTGGATGATTGTGTTGGATGGGGCTGGTCTCTTGAACAGCTGAACAGCGCCTGCGCTGTAACGAACTCGAAACCTATGGCGGATTTTATTGCGGCATCATCTGCATGAAGCTATGCAAGAGAAATCGGATTTGTTAAAGTTAACAGATGTTAAAGTTTTTGTCTGCTAATTGACGACATGGCCTAGGACTGGCGCATATCTTTGTCTACGCCATTGATTTGAGATGCTTCTTTTTCGGAGGAGGCGTCTTTCGATACATCATCGTTCCCGTTGTCGGCTGCTGGCATTTCAGATGGTTCAGCAGTGTTGTGAACCTGATCCGGAAGTTCTGCTTCGCACTTTTCGTCCTCTTCACCGGTTTTTTCTGGTGGTGGCAAAGCGCCTTTGACAACAACCGGCGAAGTATCGACTGGATCTTTTGTTTCAAGCTTTTTCACCGTAAGCAGATTTATAAGTCGAGACAGGGTGTCGCGCATGTGGTGGCGGTGCACAACCATGTCTATCATGCCGTGTTCAAGAAGATATTCGGCGCGTTGGAAGCCGTCTGGCAACTGTTCGCGGATGGTTTGCTGAATGACGCGTGGACCGGCAAAACAAATTAACGCGCCTGGCTCGGCGATGTGAATATCGCCCAGCATGGCGTATGAAGCTGTAACGCCGCCGGTTGTCGGATCTGTCAGAACGACGATGTAAGGCAGCTTGTTTTCGCGCAGGCGCTGAACGGCGATCGTTGTCCGCGGCATCTGCATCAGCGAGAGGATGCCTTCCTGCATGCGTGCACCGCCAGATGCTGCAAACAGAATAAATGGCGATTTAAGTTTAACAGCATGCAGCATTGCTGCAATAATGTATTCCCCGGCCGCCATTCCAAGCGAGCCGCCCATGAAGCGGAAATCCTGCGCTGCTGCCACGATGTGTTGGCCATTCAGTAAACCTTCGCCGGCCAACACGGCATCGTCGAGCGATGTATCCGATCGCGCGTCGCGAATTCGGTCCACATAGCGCCGCCCGTCACGGAATTTGAGCGGATCGGATACGACTAACGGAAATGGAATAGTTTCAAAGAAGCCATCGTCAAAAAGTTTCTTGAGCCGTAAATCTGCCGACATTCGCATGTGGAAATCAGAATGCGGCACAACAAATTGATTAGCTTCAAGGTCCTTGTAAAAGACCATCTGCCCAGTTTCCGGGCACTTAACCCACATATTATCCGGCACTTCGCGCTTGGTCGCAAGAAAGCTTCGGATGCGCGGGCGCACAACGTTACTAATCCAATTCACGCTTTGGTCTCCTTCCCAAAAGCACAGAACCAGATGGCCTGATGCCAAGCCGTGTGCTACGCTAAGATTTGAGTGGCGCTGATAATTTTGCAACAAGATGTAGAACAGATGGCACCGTTTGACCAGTAGCATTGTCTGTTAAATCAAGAGTTTGCGCTATTTCGGTTACCAATGCGGAACCGACGATAACAGCGTCTGCGTATTTTGACATTGCGGCAACCTGTTCCGGCGTTTTAATGCCAAAGCCAACGCCAACCGGCAGGGCGCTCGCTTCGCGGATGCGCGTGATGTGGGTACGTACGTTTTCAGCGTCGGCCGCGGTTGAACCGGTAATGCCAGTTATCGATACGTAATACACAAAACCTCTGGTGTTCTGCAGGACGCTCGGAAGGCGCTGATCGTCTGTGGTTGGTGTTGCAAGGCGAATAAAACAAAGTCCCTGATCGATTGCTGGAATACATAATTCATCATCAGCTTCAGGTGGAACGTCAACAACAATTATACCATCAGCACCAGCACCGACTGCCTGCGTAACAAAGCGTTCAGTGCCGTAAATGTAAATCGGATTGTAATAGCCCATGAGGATAACCGGTGTATCGGTATCCCGCTTCCGGAACTCTTGCACCATGGCAAGCGTTTTGTCCATTGTCTGGCCTGCCTTGAGCGCCCGTAGCGATGAGGCCTGAATAGCGGGGCCATCAGCCATCGGGTCGGAGAACGGCATGCCAAGTTCAATCATATCTGCACCGGCACCAGGAAGCCCGAAAAGAATTTCTTTCGACGTTTCAAAGTCCGGATCGCCGGCCGTTATAAATGCTACAAATGCCGTACGCTCCACAGCAGCCAGTTCAGCGAAACGCCGTTCGATGCGATTCTTAGTAGGCTCGCCCACTCTAAGACCTTTCATTGTTTGTGAGGACCGTTACAATCTCAGGTGCCCTGGATATCCATGCCGATGGCTTTTGCGACCGTGAGAAGGTCCTTATCGCCGCGCCCGCAAAGGTTCATCACGATGATGTGATCCTTTGGCAGATCCGGCGCTAACTTAATCACGTGAGCCAGCGCGTGAGAGGGTTCGAGCGCCGGAATAATGCCTTCCAGCTGCGTGCAAAGCTGAAGTGCATCCAGGGCTTCGCGGTCGGTTATGGCAACGTAGCGAACCCTGCCCTGATCCTTGAGCCAGGCATGTTCGGGGCCAACACCGGGGTAATCGAGGCCGGCTGAAATGGAGTGACCTTCAAGGATCTGTCCATCGCCATTCTGCAACAGATACGTGCGGTTGCCATGCAGTACGCCGGGCTTGCCTCCGGTCATTGAAGCAGCGTGGCCGTTTTCAACATCGATGCCATAGCCGCCGGCTTCGACACCATACAGCGTGATATTTCCATCATCTAGAAACGGATGGAATAAACCTATTGCGTTCGAGCCTCCGCCAAGGCAGGCGACGAGGGTGTCGGGCAAGCGGCCTTCACGCTCTATCATCTGTTCGCGCAGTTCCCTGCCGATGATGGATTGAAAATCACGAACCATTTCGGGGTAAGGATGCGGACCAGCCGCAGTACCAATCAGGTAGTAGGTGTCATGAACATGGCTGACCCAATCACGCAGGGCCTCGTTCATGGCATCCTTGAGCGTGCCCGCGCCTGAGGTGACGGGATTGATATTTGCGCCAAGAAGTTTCATACGTAAGACGTTGGGGCTTTGGCGCTCGACGTCCGTTGCGCCCATGTAGACTTCGCAGCCCATACCATATTTTGCACAAACTGTTGCCACTGCAACTCCATGCTGGCCGGCACCGGTCTCAGCAATAATGCGGGTTTTGCCCATGCGCCGGGCGAGCAGGATCTGACCGATGCAGTTATTGATTTTGTGACTGCCTGTATGGTTAAGTTCATCACGTTTAAAATAAATCTTGGCGCCGCCGAGATGCTCGGTGAAGCGTTCGGCGTAATAAAGCGGTGAAGGGCGGCCGCCATAATGATTGAGAAGATCCGTCATCTCTGTCTGGAAACCGCTATCGCTTTTGGCAGCTTCGTAAGCGGTTTCAAGCTGCAGAATAAGCGGCATAAGCGTTTCAGCGACAAATCGACCGCCAAAATCACCAAAATAACCACGTTCGTCGGGCCCTGAACGATATGTGTTGGGCTTAGGCTGATCCACCTTAGTTTTTACTACCATCACAACATCCTTATCATGCCCTCGGCACGGATCATGGTTCTTTAGCGGCCTGAAGAAATGCGCGAATTCGCACGGGGTCCTTGCGGCCGGGCGCACTTTCGACGCCAGAAGAGACATCCACAGCACAGGCGCCTGTACGTTTGATGGCTTCTTGCACATTATCCGGCGTTAAACCGCCTGATAGCATGAAATTGATGTGCGGCCTTACAGTTTCAAGTGCCCGCCAATCAAACTTTAGCCCGTTGCCGCCTGGCAGTGGAAAATCCTCTGGCGCCTTGGCGTCGAATAAAATGTAATCAGCGTGCTTGCAGGCCAACGCCCGCTCTGCGTCCTGAGACGTTGTAACTTTGATGACTTTCATTATTTCAGCTCCCGTGAGTGCCGCAACCTGGCTAACACGGGCAAGGTCTTCGTTGCCGTGCAATTGGCAAATGTCTGGACGAATTTCGCTGGCGATAAGTTTAATCAGCGTATCCGGCGCGTCGACAGTAAGAGCCACGACCTTTGCACGTCCTGCAACATACCGGGCAAGATGCCGGCCATCTGAAATTGAAAGATTTCGCGGGCTTGGCTCAAAAAAAACCAACCCGACGTAATCAACGCCATGTTCCAGGGCAACGTCGATATCTGCCTTTGTCGTAAGACCGCAGATCTTAACTTTTGTGCTCATATCGAACTGGCTTTTACGTGCAAAGCGTTAATGCCTTTATCTCGCCTCCGCCTGTTTTGCGCGGCAATTGACAATACGGCCTAAGATTCAATTAGCAAGCAATTGTTTGCGACTGGCCGTTTGTTCGTCACGCTCCTTTGTCAAGCGTTCCGCCTCGGCTTTCCAGCGCATGGCTTCCTGGGTGCGCTGACGTGCCATTTTACGCCATTTGCCCTGCGATAACCAGCTTGCCACCCCACCCAGAAATGCGCCCAAGGCCAGCATGACGAAAATAAAAACGAAAAGAGGTAATGAACCAGGATAGTTGATATTGGCTGAAGCCATGAGTTTTTTCAGCTCCGAACGCCTATTCTGATTTGGATATTCGTCTTGGTTGAAATTTCCGTTGTTGAATGACGCCAGCAGTTCTGGTGTAATTTTATGTAGATTAACACAATGGATTTCTTCAGTGTTGGATGGATTGAGAACAAAAGGAACCGTATGCCTGTTGGCGATTGCCAGCACCAGGAGAACAATGGTGGTCGTGAGTAAAAAAAGTGTTCCGATGATACGTCTGAACAAGGCTGACATCCCTTTGGTTTTGAAATCTGTGGCTTGTCAATAAAATCCGGCCAAATGGGCAGAAGGGTTAGAGCCACGTAAAACATGCCGTTTTACGTAGCCTGCTTACGTGGTCGGCACAATTTTTGTCATTAGTCCTTTATTGCGAGACTAATGACTGCGCTCTGCATTGCCAGGACCGTTAAGACGATCGCGTAATTCTTTGCCTGTTTTGAAAAAAGGTACGTACTTTTCATCGACCTTAACGGCTTCACCCGTGCGTGGATTTCGGCCAATTCTGGGTGCTCGCCTTTTGACCGTAAATGCACCGAAACCTCGCAGTTCGACGCGGTCGCCACGCGCTAATGCCTCAATGATTTCATCAAAAATTACATTAACGATTCGTTCGACATCCCGCTGGTAGAGATGCGGATTGGCGATTGAGAGCTTTTGAATGAGTTCTGATTTTATCACGGCGTTAAGACTCAGCTAGAATGTTATAATTGCTTAATTTTCAACAGTTTTCCAAATGGAAACAAGACCGTTAAGGCCAAGCGAGTCGACGTGGTCTCCCAGCGAGGTAGACCGGCTTAGAGTCGTTGCAGTTTCAACGATAACCTGGGATAGTAAAGAGGACAGTGAAGGTGCCATCTGCCAGTCGACGGTGTTTTCCGGTTTCCAGTCGACAATTCTGGTGTTGGCAGAAATATTGCGGTTTTCAGCCAACCAGGCAACAGCTGTCTTCTCGCCACCGATCGCATCAACTAAATTATACTTCAGTGCGGTGCTTCCAAGATAGACGCGGCCCTCGCTCAAGCCTGGAATATCGCTGACTTTTATCTTACGACGCTCTTCAACGAGGCCAATGAACCAACGCTTGCCACTGGCAATCATTTCTTCTGCAACTCGACGGGCTTCGGGAGAAGCGGGCTGAAAAGGTGAGGGTGCTGCTTTCAATGGGCCACTTTTTATTTCATTCATTTTGATGCCGATTTTGTCGAGCAGGCCGCTAACTTCCGGCCACTGCATGATGACGCCAACGGACCCTGTGATTGTATTGCTGCGGGCGACGATGTGATCGCAGGCAAGGCCTGTGATGTAGGCAGCGGAGGCAGCAACCGTGCCGAATTGCGCGACAACTGGTTTTTTCTTTGAAAGCGCGCGGATTTCTTCGAACAATGCCTCCGCGCCGGTTGTTGTGCCGCCGGGACTGTTGATTGCAAGAATGACACCTTTGACATGATCTGCCTTAGCGATTTTCCGCAGCATCTCAATTTGCTTGCGGTCCTCGGTAATGATCCCACTAATGTCAACGCGGGCAATTTGCTGCTGGCCGATCAGGCTGGCGTCGCCGGAAGCCAGGGAAGCAATCACGGCAAGCGCCGCCACAAGAGCAATGATGGTCAAAGAGCGCCACAATCCAAGCTTGCGGCGAAGGCGGCGGCGATCCAAAATGGCTTCGGTTTCCAGGCTCATCTGAATTTATCCTTAATCTTGTGATCATGAGGATGTTCAATAATACAGCTGAATGCAAGGCAAAGTGTGCCCTAAAGCTGAGGCAAATTGCATTTTACATTATTCTGGCACCATATTGGAACACAAAAAGGCGCGGCTTTAAAAGAGCCGCGACATTTATTTTTGTGTTTTCAGAAGAACGGTTGTCTATTCCTCGTCATGTTCTTGGTTGCGCTTCATGGCAGCCCCCAGGATATCGCCCAGAGAAGCGCCTGAATCGGACGAGCCATATTGCTCGACAGCCTGCTTTTCTTCTGCAATTTCAAGATTTTTAATCGATACCCCCACGCGACGTGAAGCCTTGTCTATCGATGTGATGGCTGCATCAATCTTGTCGCCAATGTTGAAACGTTCCGGTCGTTGTTCGGATCGATCGCGTGAGAGATCGGAACGCTTTATGAATGTTGTCATGTCACTTTCCGCGATCTTGACCTCGATACCATGTTCTTGGACATTGATAACTTCACATGTCACCGGATCGCCGCGCTTGAACCCTTCGACGGCTTCCATCGGATCGCCACCAATCTGCTTGATGCCCAATGAAATACGTTCCTTGGATGGATCGACATCAAGTACGACGGCACGAACCGTATCGCCCTTGTTATATCCTTTTATGGCTTCGTCGCCTGTCCGGTTCCAATCAAGATCTGAGAGATGAACCATGCCGTCCACACCGTTGTCCAGGCCGATAAAGAGGCCGAATTCAGTGATATTGCGGATTGGGCCTTCGATTTCCGATCCTTTTGGATGCTGGGCCAGAAAGGCTTCCCAGGGATTATCCTGTGTCTGCTTAAGGCCAAGGGAAATCCGCCGTTTCTGCGGGTCAACCTCAAGAATTTGAACATCGACCTTCTGGCTTGTGGAGACGATTTTTCCTGGATGAACGTTTTTCTTCGTCCAGCTCATTTCTGAAACGTGTATAAGACCTTCAACGCCTGGTTCCAGTTCAACAAATGCGCCGTAGTCTGCAATGTTGGTAACCATACCTTCAAATTTGGCACCCAGCGGATACTTCGCATCAATGCTTTGCCAGGGGTCTTCCTGCAGCTGCTTCATACCGAGGCTGATGCGCTGGGTGTCGGGATTAATGCGGACAATTTGCACTTTTATGCTGTCGCCGACATTGACGATTTCAGATGGGTGATTAACGCGCCGCCAGGCCATGTCGGTGACGTGCAAAAGACCATCGATGCCGCCCAGATCAATGAACGCACCATAGTCGGTAATATTCTTGACGACGCCGTCAATCACCTGGCCTTCGCCAAGACGGGCGACGATATCGGCGCGTTGTTCGGCGCGGGTTTCTTCAAGGACGGAACGGCGTGAGACGACGATGTTGCCGCGGCGGCGATCCATTTTCAGGATTTGGAAGGGTTGTTCCTGATGCATCAAAGGGCCAATATCGCGAACCGGGCGGATATCTACCTGGCTTCCTGGCAGAAAGGCGACGGCGCCATCCAGGTCGACCGTGAAACCACCTTTGACCTTGGAAAAGATAACGCCGGTGACTTTTTCGCCAGCTTCGAATTGCTTCTCAAGGCGCACCCAGCTTTCTTCACGGCGTGCCTTGTCGCGGCTGAGCACAGCTTCGCCGGCAGCATTTTCAATGCGTTCGAGATAGACTTCGACTTCATCTCCAACATTGATCTTCAGGTCTTTGCCAGCGGTTGAAAATTCTTTTAACGGGACACGGCCTTCCATTTTGAGGCCGACATCGATGACCGCAAGGTCTTTTTCGATGCCGACAACGCGGCCCCGTACAACGTTTCCTTCATAAGCAACGCCGGCAGCAAGCGTTTCATCTAGCATGGCTTCAAAATCTGCCATGCTTGGTGTCATTTCGTTTGAGGTTTCAGTTATATTCATTCAGTTTTCGAGGCCTTCGGATCTGATAATTGAATGCAGCTAACACCCCCGCATAGTGCGTTTGAACACGCAATGCGATGGTGTCTAGCGGTTTTGCGATGTGTCGAGGGCAGCAAATGCACAAAAAACGCCAACTTCCTTGGTGACGGTTTGCGTGCTGATATTGCCGGCTCCGCATTACTTTGACGAACGGCTGAACATGAAGGGCAATGCCCACCAATAGGATTAGAACGCAAAATCATGCGTTCCTTTGGCTGATCTTCTCCATAATCAGTTCACGAGCAGCGTCGAATGCTTCCATTTTATCTAAATTAGTCGTATCGAGCAATAAGGTATCTGCAGCTGGCCTTAGAGGGGAGTCATGGCGCTCGGTATCGCGTTTGTCACGTGTCTTGATTTTTGCCAGGACACCTTCCCGGGTTACCGTTTCCCCACGCGCGGTCAATTCCAGAAATCTGCGCTCGGCGCGTACTTCAAGCGAAGCGGTTATGAAAAGTTTAGCATCAGCATCCGGACAGACGACTGTGCCAATATCGCGGCCGTCCAGGACAACGCCTGGAGGTTGGCGGGCGAATTCACGCTGGAAAGAAAGCAGTTGTTTGCGTACCCCCGAATGCTGGCCAACAATTGATGCGCCATCGCCCGCATTCGGCAGACGCAACGCCGGATCTGATAATGTTTGCACGTCGATGTTGCGGGCTGCTGCAACGGCGTCAGCCTCATTTTCCAGGATGCCTCTGGCCAGCTGCACGTCTCGGGCTACGGCACGGTAAAGCGAACCGGTGTCGAGATAGGCATAACCAAGATATTCTGCGATTTTCCGAGCAATGGTGCCTTTGCCTGATGCTGCGGGGCCGTCGACGGCTATAATCATGGGATACTGGTCCTCACGGCCTCGATATTAGCCCCAATGCTCTGCATTAACGGGCAAAATTCCGGGAAGCTTGTGGCGATCACATGACCGTCATCGACGGTTACGGGCGCTTCACTCGCCTGTCCTAAAACAAGGAAGGCCATGGCAATGCGATGGTCCAGGTGTGTTATGACTGTGCCGCCGCCCGGCACCTGTTTTTTCCCTGTAACGGTCAGTGTATCGCCGGAGACGTTCGCCTCAATACCATTTTTGGCCAGGCCGTCGGCGGTTGCCGCCAGCCGGTCGCTTTCTTTGACCCTCAACTCGCCAAGGCCTTGCATGACGGTCTGCCCCTTGGCAAAGGCTGCGACGACCGCGAGAATGGGATATTCATCGATCATGCTTGGTGCACGCTCTGGTGGAACCGTAATCCCACGTAGTTGAGAGGCGCGTATCCGCAAGTCTACAATGGGCTCGCCGCCTTCCAGGCGTTCATTTTCGCGTGCAATGTCGGCGCCCATTTCTTCCAGGCATACATAAAAACCGGTTCGCGTGGGATTATAGAGTATGTTGCGAATGATCAGTTCAGACCCAGGTATGATCGTGGCGGCAGCGGCAAGAAATGCAGCAGAACTCGGATCTCCCGGAACCCGCACGTCACGTCCGCTCATTTCGGCATTACCTGCGACAGAAATGCGTGTTTTGCCGTTTTCATGATGCGTCTCTACGGTTGCGCCAAAATAACGCAGCATGCGTTCCGTGTGATCGCGGGTTGCCTCAGTTTCAATAACGCTGGTTGTGCCGCGTGCGTGCAGGCCGGCAATAAGTATAGCAGATTTCACCTGCGCGGAGGGAACAGGAAGCGTGTAGTCGATCGGTATCAGATCACAAGTTCCTGTAACCTTCATAGGCAACCTGTCACGCCCGTCTTCGACCTCGAGCCCCATTTTTATGAGCGGCGCCGTAACGCGCCCCATTGGCCGGCGGCTCAAGGAAGCATCACCCAGACAAGTAACGCTCAAATCGTGGCCAGCTAACGCGCCAAGCATGAGGCGAACGCCGGTGCCTGAGTTGCCAAAATCGAGCGTCGCGGGATCGGGCTGCATAAGACCGCCCACTCCTGCCCCTGTGATTTGCCATGTTTCGCCCACTTTGACGGCCGGTGCGCCTAAAGCCGTCAAAGCTTTGGCGGTATTAATCACGTCCTCACCCTCCAAAAGGCCGCACACAGTTGTTAACCCTGTGGACAATGCGCCGAAAATGAGCGCTCGGTGGGAAATGGATTTGTCGCCAGGCACGCTCACATCGCCAGAAAGGCTGCCTGAGCGTAGTGCAGCGAGTGGATCAGCCATAATACCGCCATTATAATTAAATTTCCGACTTGACCGAATAGGGCCTTGCTGTCGTTGCTGTCAATGCCACATGCTTACAATCATGGCATGCAGTTTGAACAAATTTGATTTAAAAAGTTTGAACCAAGTTTAATGATTTCACTTTGACATTGCCTATGGATTCATGTCAGGGGGTGAAATTTATCAGAAAATCAAGAGGTTTATCAATGTCGACGAAAGAAGCGCGCGGCACCAAGCGTACCTGTCAGAATGAGGAATGCGGCTCACGTTTTTATGATCTTAACCGCGATCCTATTTTTTGTCCAATCTGCAATATGGAATATCGTCTGGCGCCGGTCATAGCTGGAGACGAGGTGGAAGAAGAGAGCGAGAGCGCCGATGCAGGTGCAGCTGTAAATGCGACCTTGCCGATAAGCAATGACCTGGCAGGCGATGGCGATGAGGTAAGCGATGACGATGCTCTGGTCAGCCTTGAAGATGCCGATGCCGAAATCGAAGGCGATGCAGGCAATACAGATGACGATACATTCCTCGAGGAGGAAGATGACGAGGGCGGCGATGTAACAGGCATAATCGGCAGCCCTGTCAGCGATGATGAGGAAGAAAACTAAGTTATAGCTGATGCGGCCGGACAGCCTGTCCGGTCCATTAGAGAGGTGCGCATGCCGTTGCCAGCCAGGCCTTATCGTCAGGTGCAAGGTGCGGCGAGACTTTTTGAAAGACATCGTCGTGATATGCATTGAGCCACGTTCGTTCCTCTGGCGTCAGCATTTCAACGAGGATCAACCGGCAGTCAATCGGGGCAAGGGTGAGCGTCTCGAAGATCATCATGGGCCGTGTTATGGTCCGTGCTGCGCCTGTAATTTTTTCAGCCGCTTTGACAAGCGCGAGGTTTTCGATTCTGATACCGAAAGTTCCCCTCTCATAGTAGCCTGGCTCATTGGACACGAGCATACCCGGTTTCAAGGCTGCCATACCCCGTCTGGAGATGGACTGTGGTCCTTCGTGCACGGACAGATAGCTGCCGACGCCATGGCCTGTGCCATGGTCGAAATCAAGTCCAGCCTCCCACAGGGCGCGACGTGCGAAAGGATCGATATCAACGCCACGCGTGCCTTCCGGAAAGGACAGCGTTGCAACGGCAATGTGTCCCTTGAGTACACGTGTAAAACGGTCGCACATTTCCTGCGTTGGTGTTGCGATGGCGACCGTTCGGGTGATATCAGTAGTGCCATCCAGATACTGGCCACCGGAATCAACCAGATAGAGTTCGCCTTGACCAAGCTTGCGGTTGCTTGCGATGGTGACGCGGTAGTGGACAATCGCGCCGTTGGGGCCGCTTCCTGAAATCGTATCGAAGCTGATATCCTGTAATTCGCCGGTATCGCGGCGAAAGCTTTCAAGCTGCATGGCGGCTGAGATTTCATCTATTTCGCCTGCAGGAGCTGTCCGGTCCAGCCATGCCAGGAAGCGGCACATTGCAATGCCATCGCGCAGGTGCGCAGCACGCGCGCCATTAATCTCCGTATCGTTCTTGACCGCTTTGGGCAGCAAACAGATATCGGTGCCATGCACAATATTTTTCCCCGTGCCGAGTTTTTGCGCGATCCATACCGGACAGCTTTCCCGGTCAATACGGATGACCTTGTTTTGTCCGGCCAATTCCTCAAGGCGCGTGGCAAATGTTTTGTCGTTGCCTGAAATGCTGGTAATTGGCTTGAGATGTGCGTGGACGGCCGCATCGAGTTTGGTTTCATCGATAAATAGTTCCGGCTTGCCCCTGGCGTGCAAAATTGCAAAGCACAACACCACCGGGCTATGGACGACATCGCTGCCGCGAATATTCAAAAGCCAGCAAATTGTATCTGGTGCTGTGAGGATCGTTGCATCCCGGCCGGCTGACACAAGCTCCTTTTGCAATGCTGCGATTTTGTCTCTGGCCGAGACACCAGCATACGCGAGGGGATGCACAACAACCGGCTTGCGTGGTGGACTGGGCCGCTCAGCCCCCCAAATCGTGTCAATCAAGTTAGCTGTGAGGGCGATGAGTGCGATGCCACGGCGCGCAAAGGTTTCTTCAATTCTGTCAATTTCCGCCGGTGCATGCAACCAGGGATCGAACCCAACTTTGATGGCATCGCCCGTCAGAGCCTTGACAATCCACTCCGCCGGTGTCGGGCCTGGGATGGGGCAAATTTCAAACAGTTCTTCAGGTGCCTGAACCTTGGCCTGGAGTGTATAGCGCCCATCGACAAACAGCGCCGCCTTTTCAAGGCCGATAACGGCGGAGCCGGCAGAGCCGGTAAAGCCGGTGATCCAGCGCAGGCGCTCCGCCGACGGGGGGATGTATTCATTGCGATGTTCATCGCCATGCGGTATCAGCATGGCATCGAGCTTCTCAGTTTGCAGGAGTTTGCGGAGTTCGCCAACCCTGCCTGCGATTGCACCGGTTTCGCTTATCGCCTCGAACGATTGATACATCCCATGTGTCTCCGATTGATTGGAAATGGCCCCAGCTTGATTAATAATTTTGTGGCTGGGTTTGAGGCCGTGTTGTCAATTACCGCACGCGAGCCAGCGGAGACGGCTTCGTGCGGTAATGACGACACGGCCTGAGATAGAGACGCGACAGGCCGATCCCATGCAATCCGGTCCCATGCAATTATGGGTAGTTTTCCAACTGCGTCACGCATTACACGCATTGCAGGAGATGGTGCATGACACCAGATATTTTCGCGTTATGGTTGTAGATGTGCAACTTTCCGGTTCTCAACGAGGAAATATATCTTATATCTTTGATATCTATGGTTTTTTTAGATAATTTTCTTTGCTTTTAATGGGCTCAACCTCAGTCTTTCACCGCAGCACCCTGATTTATTTCTCTAGGCTTACGTTGATCGCCATGCCAGACATGCAACTACAAGTTGTGTTGTATGTTTGGAGGTCGTGCTTTGAAAAATATCCTGTGCCTTGCAGTTGTTTTAATGTTTGGTTTCAGCGGTTGTTTGCAGAACAAGCCCAAAGTAATACCTGCATCATTTGTAAGCTTTGACAAGCAAACGATGCTAAGCGATGCACAAATTGCTCAACTTCTCATCAATGAATCGATCGCAGATTATCAAAGCGACGGAAGCCCCTGCGCTTGTCTTTATAACAAATATCGCAGGAAATCTAAGACATATGAATGTAAAGGTCTCAGCGCATATTGCCGGCCGGGTGGGGCTGAACCTTACTGTTACGTCAGCGATGTTCCCAAGTTTGCAATTGCATCTTACCGGCAAAACGTAACACGCTTTGGGGTCAAAGATATCTCAGCGCCCACGGCTTCAGCGCTTGGTCAGTACCAGTGTTGACCAGCCCTCGATCCGCGTATGGCGCTCCAGGCGCATGCCGTGGCTGGTGTAGGCGGCAATGACGCCGGCGGCCTGCTTTGTCAGAATGCCGGAGAGCAGCAAGGCGCCGCCTGTGCAGAGCGCCGATGAAATATCGCCCGCCATCCTGGCAAGCGGGCCAGCGAGAATATTGGCGACGATCAGATCGAACGGTTGGGCTGTGCGAATAGCGGTGTTGTGCATGCCATCTGCCGTGACAAAACTGAGGCGGCCCTGCATGGCAGAGAGATCACCGTTAAGCCGGGCGTTTGCCGCCGCCACCTCGATTGAGCGCGGGTCGCAGTCCGTTGCCAGAATTTGCGCGTACGGTAAAGCACGGCGTAACGCGATTGCAAGCACGCCGGATCCCGTTCCAAGATCAAGGACTTTCGTAAACCTTCTGCGCCGTGTCAGACGGTCAACCTCGAGCAGGCAGCCAAACGTCGTGGCATGATGCGCGGTGCCGAAAGCCTCCCCGGCATCGATGATAATACGCTGCGGCCCGGTTCCGATCCGGGCCCGGTCGTGGCTGCCATAAATCGTGTAACGCCCGGCAAGGACCGGCGGCAGTGCAGCCTGGCTGAGTGCAACCCAGTTTTGCGCGACAACCTCTTCCACAGTCCAGCCAGGTAATTCCGCGGAGCTGAGTTCAGATAAACGCTGTGCCGCGGTTTCCGCGCTCCCCTGTTGGGCAAAATAGCCCTCAACCAGCCATTGCGTGCCGTGTTCAAAGACTGAAACCGCTTCCGCAGCAGGCTCTGCAACTTCGACAAGCAAGCCGACAAAGTGGTCTGCAATGGTGCGGTCATCCGTACGGATTGCAAGCTTGTGCATGATACCGTTTATCCAATGGCATGATTTGTAGCGTCTTTTTCGATGTGGACCTCTTTAGGCTGCGATTGGGGGCCCGACAGGGCGCCGCCTGCCTGCCCCTCAAATTCGATGCCTTCGAATTCTGAGCTATCGGGCAGGCGATCAAGGAAAATGTCCCACAAGCTATCGATGTGGCCGGCTGCCTGCGCTGGTGCCAGGGCATGCAACGTGCCATCGTCATCTTCATTTACAATACCGTCGGCTATCAGTCGGCCAAGCGCATCCTCAAGATCAAAATCAACCGAAACTCCAAAGGCATCTTCCAGATATTGCTCGATCGCCCGATCGGCAGCCTTGAGATCTTTGCGGTGCAACGTTTCCTTGGCGAGAACACTATAGAGCAGAATTTCTTCTTTCACGTCTTCTTCGGCTGCGCGTTCCGCCAGGCTCACTATCACGCCACGGTTATCAGCCATGGAATGAAAGTAAAGGTTTTGGGCCATCACGACCATGTAACGCTGGCGCGTGTTAAAACACCCCATAATTTGGCGGAATAAGACACCACCAATGGCGAATAGCATGCCTGCAATCGCAATCGGACTGGCCAGAATCGCGGTGCCGCCAGCGAAGATTTTACTGAGTGTGCCATAAAGGCCCATGCCGACGGCGCCACTGCCGGTAACCCCCAGCTTGATCTTATCAAACAGGCGGAACTTGACACGCGTATTCGGAAAAATCATCTCGACGTCGGTCCGCGGCATGTTTTTGAACAGTTTCATGTAAATCTGTTCACGGCTGACGCCGTCCGGAATGTGCTTGCTGAACGCCCGGATAGCTTTTTCGGCTTTTTTGCGCGTGATGTTGCGGGTGCGCATGTACTCTTCAATGCGCTGTTCTTCCGTTTTGAGTTTAAACAGAATGAACAGGCGCTGGAAAATCGGGACTTCAAACTCTTCCTTGCGGAAAAAATTGCGCAAGGTGCGGCGCTGGTCCTTTTGCTGCGATGCACCGCGATAATAAATTTCTAACTCTTCAAAGGCCTGAAGGTCGACATGAAAATCGAGACCGTAGTGACTGTCGCTGGTGAGAATGAGTTCAATCTCAGAGCGATTAATCCGTGTATAGTTGGCCTGCGCCAGAATTTCGCACATTCCTTTGACAACACGGGACTGCATTGCAGCGCGTTCACCTTCCGTGAACTGCCGGGTCATTAAAAGGTCGCTGTCGGGACTGAACGGCTCGTAGGCATGATCAAGATTTGTTACTCTGGTCTGGTACTGTTGCTGGCGCCAGTAAGCAAGATAACGGAAAAAGCGTTTTGCATCGCTCGCATCCGCTGCGCCCCAGGCTTCCGGGCGCGTCAACCGGTCCATCAGGGCATATGACGTCACTGGAATAAAGGTTTCGCGCATGCGCTCATCCTGCAGCGGAACGAACGCGTCTTGATCGATGTTGAGATTAATAACATGTGGTTGTGGGGCGTGACGGTCTGCTTCGGGGTGCACTTGAGAATGCGATTGGCCAGTCTGGTTGGTTTTATCTATGGTTGCGTTTGTCGTCATGCGCTTACCTATCTTGTCACAGCAAAATTGCTTTCTTTCCTGAAGCCCTGCCTTACTTTGATTGCTGGGTATGAACATTTAAGCTTATCGCAAAGCCGCAAGGAAAAAATCCGCTTTCGCCGGCTTTGCGCGAGAAATCTCAACAGGCCCTGGTCTACGTTGCGGATTGATTGATCCGTATGCAGATTAACCAGTTCTGTCGCAGCTTTAATAGAGCACAAATATATTGTCGACTACTTTTAATTGACGATTAGCGCTGTAATTGGGCAGTGATGAGCTAAGATGTATTCGGGGGCCTGCCTCCAGTATTACTGTCATTGCAACTGTCAGGATTGTTTTTTCACTTACGAAAAACGGGACGCAGCAGCAACCACCGTTAGTTGAATAACACGCAGCCGTTGACTTGAGGCAGTATGAATACCTCTGGAAAATCTTATGAATTTGGAATTATTTGCCGCCGAAGAGACTTTACAGAAAGCTTTTGCAGATGGCGAGATCGCTGATCTTGGCGAGCAAAGTTTGCGGCTGAAGCAGTCAGAAAAATCTTATCTTCAAATTTGGGTGATACGCCGGTCTTAAGCAGCTCCTACTTACAACTTTGAGCATAACGAGCGGCTGGTATTTTATATGTTTTGGCTCTCCTGCTGCAACTGCTTGGAACCATCCTGATTTCGCTTGCTACGACAGCATTTGCCGGCATTCTTCGCAGCGATCGTCAATCGCAATGAAGCTGATTTGCAATGAGTGTGGTTTTAGTGTCAAATAAGGGCTGGATTATTTTTCGTTGTCATGCGATAGTTAATGTCCTTATATTGGACGAGCGTGACATGCTGTAGTATACATAATGCTACGATTTACGTGCGAGGAGGTATCGGGTGCGTCACCTCTTATTTACGATTTGTTTGTTTTTCGCAAGCGTGTCCAGCTCAGCGGCTGGTCAGCTCGTAACTAATCAATCTTGTGAACATACCGGTTTGCAGGACAAAGTTACGCATGCGCATTCATACAATATTATTGGTGATCGCGCGAAGCGTGCCATAAAGCTCTGTACAGTCTCTGCATCCGGCAACTGTACGATGCTCGAACTCCATAAATTTGACATTAACTGCGACGGCCAGCCGATGGCATGGGCTGCTGTTGTGCGGCGTATGGCACAAAATGGTGAGATAAGGCTTCTTGGCAGTGTTTCTCAAAGGCTCATACTTTCCAGCTCGGCACAAGATATCTTCATTGATTATTACGTTGATTCTGCGGGTGGCACAAAATTCCGCGTCAAACTTCCTGCGGGTTATGCGCCGTTGATTGAGATGGGAGCGCGCTTTCAACTGGCACGAAAGCCTTCTTCTCAGACCGGGGCAGGTTTTGAGCTTATATCGTCCGCCAGGGCTTCAGAGCCTGCCATTGTTCACGAAGCAACTGCATTGCCGGAAAACGTATTCAGTAAAGTTTCCCAGTTTGCACTGCCAATTGGCCGTTACAATTATGCAACTTCCGAACTGGGCGAGCAGCTCACCGGTAATTCGCAGACTTTGAAAACGTCCGATACGCCACCTAACATCATGCTGCCTCCAGCAAAAAATTCCCGGCCTGTGAGTGATCTTCGCATTGCAGCAGGTTCCGAAGTGCCGTCTGCCAACGCATGGTCGACAACAGTCGTTCAAGGAGTTGGCATTAGAACATCAACAGATCAAAGTGTGCAGCAATCTATGATCGCCACCATTTTGGGGCTGGCACTCATTACAAGTCTTGTGTCTGGGATTGGTTGGTTGGCAACCCAGCGCATATTGACATTGCGAGCACGCCAGTCTGATCCATATCAAATTATATTACGCCGCGAATTCACAGATCTCACGCGGCCAGACGCGCAGATGTGCGGAGAGCTTGTCCGCACGTGTCAGGAGCTTATTGAGGAAATCCAGGCTCGCTCAGATGAAATCAATGGGGCTGCGCCACTGCGCAGGGTTCTGCTTCGGGAAGTTAAATCCATGGAGCAGTTTCTCATGACCACGCTCAGAACGTCGCCGGAAGATTCACAGGAATGGCGCCGTATGCGCTTGCGGCTTCAACGAGTTGTCACGGACCTCATACGTCTCAAGGATATTGCCAACAGCGCACGTCGTTCGCTTACGACAGCACGTGAGATTACTAATGAACTTCCACGGGACAAGCAGGAAGCTTATGAAGTTCTTGGTGCTAATCCGGAGGCATCCGAACGTATTCTCAAACGTTTGGTTGACGCTTTGCGTGCAACTTGGCATCCAGATTTAGCTACCAGTGAAGATGATCGCGCAATACGTAATCTTCGCATTACGCAGATCAATGTTGCCTGGGATTTGATAACCGAAAAACGGGTTGATTAACTGTATAGATGCAAACGTATGAATTGTGGCGCTGCTCAATAAATGACATATAAATTTCGACCTATCGCTGTTTTGAGTGGGTGGCACTGCTTATCCTGAATGACTGGGTGGTGGCTTGGTTGTCTTGGCAGAGCTATTGGGAAGAAGGGACGAACAGCGGCCAAGGACGGCCTTGCGTTGCGGCCGCCCGCCAAGGCTTATCCTTTGAGTGCCAGCCAGAATTTCGGCTTAGTCAAGAGCTTGAGGATTAATCCACCTCTTGAGGCTTTGATACGCGCGCCACAGATCATATACAACCTGGTATTGGCGCCTCATGCAAAGCCATAAAATGGCTGACACGCCATGACAGATTGCCTCACGCCACCGCCATCAGGTTGTGCGTTTTGACCAGTCAATAGTTTTGCGGGCTTGTATCATTACCAGCAAACTTGACCTTAGATTATCCACTTGAAACGACGGAGAGCCATTTTTGTTGGTGCCCGTAGATGTAATTTACTCATATGTGTTGAGTAATAAGGGTACCCGGCAAAATAAACGGTTCAATTGTACCGGCCGAAGCCGCACGTCGCGGGCAACAACTCACTATAGAAATTGAAGTTTTTATTTTGCCGGGCGCCCTAAATGCTATGGATTTATTACATCCGAGCTCGCCGAGATTTATGCTTGGTGGGTTAAAGCTCCTGTTCCAAGCCGGCGTCGCGCAGCCTGTTTGTCATGGTCTTGGCTGTGAGATTGAGCGATAGCGGTGTAACCGAGATGTAACCGTTGCGAATAGCCCACAGGTCGGTTCCTGGTAGCGGATCGGATATTTTGCGCCCGAAACCAAGCCAGTAATAAGGATTACCCCAGGCATCTTTATGTTCCTTGATGGCAATGTTTGCCTGATCGCGGCGCCCTTGATTTGTGATGAGCACCCCTGCGACATCTTCTGAGGTGCAGTCTGGCACATTGATGTTCATAAGAACGTTGTCTGGCCATTCCAGTTTAAGCAGCTTGCGCAGCAAATCCGGAACTAAATGCTTAGGTGTTGCCCACAGCGGCTGGCGTCCTTCACGAAAACCAACGGACTGGCTCACGGCAATTGAGCGGATACCAAGCAACGTACCCTCGAAGGCAGCCGCAACAGTGCCTGAATACGTAACATCTTCAGCCATGTTCTGACCGCAATTCACACCTGAAAGGATAAGATCCGGTCGATGATCAAACATGACATGACGAACAGCCATGATGACGCAATCGGTTGGCGTGCCTCTAACGGCGTACGTACGCCCGTCGATTTTACGCATGCGCACCGGATCGCGTAGCGATAAGGAATGGCCTGCGCCGGAATAATCTGTCTCTGGTGCAACCGTCCACACGTCGTCGCTTAACTCTGCAGCGATCTCACGCAGCACCTTAAGGCCAGGGGCTTCGATACCATCGTCATTGGTGGCGAGAACACGCATGGCAATTCCTTTGTTCCATATTTGGCCCGTGCGCCGCAGCTTCACGGGATAAATCAAGGTAACGGTGACACAGTTAAAGATCGGCTTTTGCTTGAGGAACAAGCTTTGAGATACCACCCATGTAAGGGTGCAGCACTTCTGGCAGTGTTACCGATCCATCAGGTTGTTGGTAATTCTCTAAAACTGCAATCATGGTGCGTCCGATTGCAAGGCCGGAACCGTTAAGCGTTATGCAGTAGCGGACTTCTTTTCCATCGCCGGTTCGGTAGCGGGCAGCCATGCGCCGGGCCTGGAAGTCACCACAAACAGAGCAGCTGGAAATTTCGCGATAGGTATTCTGGCCGGGCAGCCAGACTTCGATGTCATAGGTTTTACGCGAAGCAAAGCCCATGTCACCGCTACACAATAGCATGGTGCGATAGGCGAGCCCAAGACGCTTCAGAATTTCTTCGGCGCAGCTGGTCATTCGTTCATGCTCATCCATGGCTTGCGCCTCAGTTGTAATTGAGACCAGTTCAACCTTGGAAAACTGATGCTGGCGGATCATGCCGCGCACATCGCGTCCAGCCGAGCCAGCCTCTGAGCGGAAACAGGGTGTCCAGGCTGTATAACGCTGTGGCAGGTCGGCTGCGCTATGGATTGTTTCGCGCGCTAGGTTGGTGAGTGAAACCTCAGCTGTTGGAATGAGCCAGAATCCATCCTCCGTATGAAACAAATCTTCAGTGAACTTCGGTAGATTGGCGGTTCCGAAGGCTGCATGATCGCGCACCAATAACGGTGGACTGACCTCGGTATAGCCGAATTCATTCGTATGGACATCCAGCATGAATTGGGCAAGGGCGCGTTCCAAGCGCGCCAAAGCTCCCTTGAGGACAACAAAGCGGGCGCCGGAAATGCGGGCGGCCGTTTCAAAATCCATCAGTTTCAGTGTTTCACCGATTTCAAAGTGTTCCTTGGGCGGAAAGTCAAACTTCGGTGGCACACCAACTGTGCGCAGCAGTTGATTATCGTTCTCATCGGTGCCGAGTGGGACTTCAGCAAGCGGCACATTCGGGATGACGGCCAGTTCCGCGGCAAGCTTTTCATCCATCTCGCGTTCGGTCTGCTCGCCTGTATGGATAAACGCCTTAAGTTCTGCGACTTCCGCCATTAATTTTTGTGCAGTTTCTTCGTCCCTGGCAGCCTTGGCCTTGCCAATTTCCTTGGAAGCGGCGTTGCGACGGGACTGCGCCTCCTGCAGTTTTGTCAGATGCTGGCGGCGTACTTCGTCCATTTCAATGAAATGGGTGGACATCGGCTGCAAACCACGCGCTTTGAGGCCTTCGTCGAAAGCGTCCGGGTTTTCACGTATCCATTTGATATCAAACATGGACCTCGTCCCACTTTGTTGAAGCCGTGCGGTTTGCCAGCGCCGCATGATAAGCAAAAGCAAAAATTAAGATATGCATAATGCGATTAGCAGGTTTTATTTTCCATTTATCAGAACTGCAACATCTGCGAGCTATAGAATGATTAGGGTATCTTCGTCCAGGCGACAGATGTTACGTTTCTGCTTCATCAGATGGTGTGGCATTGGCTGCTGTACGCTTGGCGGCCGCTTTTTCGACCTGCACCACCGCAAGAATTGACAGCTCATAAAGTGCAAGCGTTGGCAGCGCCATGGCAAACTGACTGATCGGGTCGGGTGGCGTCATGATTGCAGCCGCTACAAACACGCCAAGGATTGCCCAACGGCGTTTTTCACGTAGAAAGGCAGCAGTTACAAAACCCGTGCGCGCCAGCAAGGTGAGGATCACTGGTAGCTGAAAGATTATGCCGAAGCCGAGAATCAAAGTCATAATGAGTGACAGGTATTCACTGACCTTTGGCAGCAGTTCGATGGCCGCCTTTCCCTCTCCAGCCGTTTGCTGAAAGCCTACGGAGAAGTGCACAAGCAAGGGCATAGCAATGAAATACACAACGGATGCACCGATGAAGAACAGCACTGGCGTTGCAATCAGATACGGGCGGAACGCCGCGCGCTCATTGCTGTAAAGGCCGGGAGCGACAAATTTGTAGATCTGGATCGCGACAAAAGGGAACGACAGGAATGCCGCCCCGAACATGCCGATCTTCACCTCGGTAAAGAACTTTTCCAAGAGATGCGTGTAAATTGTTTTTGCACTTTTTTCGCCAACCACCGAAATAAATGGTTGTAACAGGATATCGAAGATCTCCCCGGCAAATGCAAAACAAAGTATAAAGGTTAGGAAAAAGGCTATAACCGCGTAAATCAGGCGTTGGCGCAACTCAATCAGGTGATCCATCAAAGGCGCCTTGGAGGCGTCAATGTCATCGCGCTCATCTTTAATATGGAGCGTGTCGCTCATGTTGCAGCTCCGGTCTTGCCGGCTCCTTCGTCAACTGGACGCTTGACTTCTATTTTTTCTTCTGCGGCCTGAGCTGTATGGGCGCCAGCTACAGTATCCTTAATTTTGCCCTCAGGGGCGCTCCTGTTTCGATTGTTCTCTTCCCTTGCAAGGATAGCCTTATTGTGCTGGTCCATCCATCCGGTATCGGCTTCAGACTGGGTCTCAGCCTTCTGATGTGGAATGCTGGCTGCGGATGTGGTTTCGGCCGTACCGTTTGAGCCGCCATTTTTCAGTTGGCGTTCTGTATCGCGGCCAATTTGATCCAACTCACGAAATTCATTCTCGATGTCGCTTGTGGCGCCACGTATCGTTGAGTTGACATCGGATCTGAGTTCCTGGAATTCCTTGCGGACGTCTTCAAATTCCGTATCCTTTATGACCTCGTCGAACTGGTTGCGGAATTCATTTGCCTGCTGGCGAATTACCCGCATGAATTTGCCGATGGTGCGCAACATGCCTGGCAGTTCTTTCGGGCCAACGACAATCAGTGCGACAGCGGCTATGACGAGCAGCTCACTCCAGCCTAGATCCAGCATTTAACATATCCTGTGTCACGGGGTGCTCTGGCAATTAAATTGTGCGTCTTCATGCCAGCCCTGAACCCGGCTGAGGCAAAACTTCCGGTAGCAGCCAAAATCTCAGCCTGGCATGGAAGCGCAGCAACTACGTATCGACAAAACCTCAGGTCAGCTCGTCTTGGAGGTTTCGGAGGACTGCTGATCTACCGTTTTTTCTACTTTGGCATCAATCGCTTTGGGATCCTTGGCCTCGGCGCTGTTTTCATCGTCAGCCATGCCTTTTTTAAAATTCTTGATGCCTTTGGCAACATCGCCCATCAACTGGGGGATGCGATCACGGCCAAACAGCAGAATAACGATCACCAAAACGATCAACCAATGCCAGATACTAAACGTTCCCATGTCTCACAGTCTCCCTTGAGCCGTCTACCTGTTTCTTCTATGCTGCCGGGCCAAGATGATTGAATTGCGGCTAATTTTTACAGAATTACTGTTATTTTCCGTTAACGGGGATGAACTTAGATAGTACCAGTGTTACATCGCCGCAATCGAGCTACCCATTGCAGCATCCGGTATGATGCAGAGACACTATCATGTATATACGATCTTCTCCAGTATTCTGAAAATGCGTTGACGCGCCTGCTCAAGCGATCTTTCATTCATGACGAAGGCGCGGGCCTGTCTGCCATGTGTGGCGCGCAGTATCGGAGCCTCAATGTAGCAGCGAAGGGCAGCAGCATAAGCTTGTGTGTCTGCACGTCGTACAAGCAGCCCCGTTACATTATGGCGGACAACTTCAGGCACGCCGGCATTGTCGAGCGCCACAACCGGCAGGCCCATCGCCTGAGCCTCGAGAAACGCCAGGCCGTATGCCTCATCAATCCCCGGCCAGACAAACATATCGCCGCATCTGAAGAGTTCGACGATGGAGCTGCGTTCAAGTTTGCCGTGCCAGGTCACGCGCCCGGCCGGCAGGTCGGCAAAGGCATGTTCGATCTCTGAGCGCACAGGGCCATCGCCAACGATGTCCAGGGTCCAGTTCAGATCACTTATTTCAGCAAGCGCGCGCGAAAGAAACATATAACTCTTACGCTTGACGTCGGCCCGCATCATCGCAACGGTGATGAGACGCACAGGATCTGAAACCGTATGGCCGCCCTGAGCAGCAATAAAGTTCTCAACAAAATCTCCGGTAAAATCCGTTGTATCGATAAAGGGGGGCAGATCGTAAAGCTCCGCTGCCTGCCCCGGCATCTGCGCAAGCCCGCGCCGGTCTCGTGCCGTCATGGTAAAATGACATCGTGCGGCCCGGAGGCAGGCCAGATTGGCGGCATGCCAGGCGGACCAGGCTCCCGTTGCGCGCCGCTTGGCATAGGAGGCTTCCACTGTGACCATCGGCACGCCAAAGTGGCTGGCAATGGCCGGGCCGATGAAATCCGGCGCTTTGTAATAAGTGTGATAGGAAAACCAAATATCGGGCAGCCAGCACTCACTGGTCCATGCTGCGATGAGCCGGTCTGCCTCCGCCGCCGCCGCAGCCTTGACTTCGCCCAGCCATGCCTCAGACGGTTCACGCGCATAAATGCGCAGTTCGCTGGCAAGCCGCACATGTGCGCCGCCGCCTTCAAGCGCCTTCATGAGCTGGCGCGCCATTAGCCTGTCCCCCGACGGTACCGGATGCCAGGGCGATTTCATCGGCGCAAAAAAAGCAATGTTCATTGGCGTTTGGTTGGCTGTGACGGGTTTGTATTTGTACCGCATATCGCTGGCTATTTCTCACTAAAATTGAAGCGTTTATTTTGCTGGGTGCCCATAGCGGATAGCCAGCTGAGCCTTGCGTTTCTTGCGGCCTGGCGTGGCGGCAAGTTCAACCTCAAAACGGCCGGCTTCCGCCT
>CAWUIN010000023.1:0-32928 GCA_963922535.1 uncultured Hyphomicrobiaceae bacterium
ATTCCATCAAAATCAAGGAAGTTCTCCCGAGCCTGATGCGCGGCGGCGGTATAATGGAAAAGCAAAACCTGAGAATTTCTTACGCAGGCCGCGAAATTGATCCCTACTCCGTTGATTGGTCGCGACATGACATCCGGAATTACCATGTCTTCCAACCGCCTGGCCGGAGCAACGCGCTTGGTATTGTCAAGTTTATGTTTCCTAACAAGCACGCCGTCTATATGCACGATACCCCATCAAAGCATCTTTTCAAGCGTGACGTGCGCGCCTTCAGCCATGGCTGCATGCGGGTTCGTGATCCACTTAAGTTGGCCGAAGTCGTGCTGAGCCACGATAAAGGCTGGTCTCGAGCTAAAATCGATTCGTTAGTCTCAGATGGTCCGGAGAACAACCAAATAACGTTGAGCCAGAAAATTCCGGTACACGTCACGTATTTCACCGCGCAAGTCAATGAAGCTGGAAAAGTTGTGACTGTTGAGGATATTTACGACCATGAAAAGTTAATTCAGATGGGATTGGACGGACAAACTCATCTGATTAAAAAAGAAAAGGTCAATCTCAGCGCTAAACGCAAGGAAGTGGTTAGCAATTTCACATCAGGCTATAGCGGCTACAACCAAAAGAAGCGTAATCCAGACTGGATGCAACGCGTATTCGAAAACTAGCGTTTTGAAAGCTTTACGATACAATGCAAGGCGGCAAACAAATGTCGTGCCGCCTTGCGCTTACTTCACGACAATTTTTTAAAGCTCCGTGACCGCCCTCATATCTATAAAACTGAGAAAGAGCTCGGGACACGATAACCGCCGGTGGAGACTGGCTTATATTAAATCAAACTTATAAGTCATGAGCTATAGCATGGATATATACATGCCCCAACCTCTGCAATATTGCCAATATGCATGATTGATTCTTGCATAAACATATTGAAATCTTGCAGATCTTTATCTGGTTCCACCGCAGGCATTGCCAAAACAAAAGCGGAGCCGATCCGAAGAAGCAGCTCCGCAAATTTCATGATGTCGGCAATCAATTTCCAGTCTTAGAATTTGATGCGTGCGCCAACCTGGACCATGTTTAAATCCTCAGCTTTAGCAGAAGCTCCAGTGTCATCAGTAACTTCAGCTTCAACGTAGCGGTAGCCGGCATAAATTTCCATTGCAGCCGAATCAATATTCTGGACAATGCCGAAACCGAAGATTTCAACTTCAGACTCAGCCAGATTACCTGTCAGATTAGGAGCAGACGACAGCGAAACACTACGCGCACCACCTTCAAAGTTGTAGTACTCACCGTAAACGATGGTATTACCGAAAGAATTGAACCTTTGGTTGATCCCAGCGTTGACATAAAAGAATTCGTCTTCGTCCTTAGCGCCCGCCCCGATTACTTCTTCGACTTTACTGTCCTCGGAGTAACCGTAGGCACCACTCACATAAAGACCTGTTGGCATGTGCATGAAGCTGGCAGACAGGCCAAGCGCTCTACAATCAAGATCTTTGTCGCCAGTTCCGGCGCTTTCACAGTCGGCACTAGCATCGTCAATGCCGTTGGTAACCTGCTGGTAGCCAATCCCGCCAGCAACGCGCAAGTCACCGAACTGATTGGCATAACGCAAAGCAACATCCCAGAAATCGTCACCACCTGCAGCAGCAGATACAGAGAAACCAGCAAATGTTGGCGAAACGTAGCGCACGATATCACGACGATCACCATCGCCTGGGCTCATGCCCCAGCGACCAAGGCTTTCATAACGAACTGAACTAGAGCCACCCTCGAAATTTAGATTAAACCCACCAAACCAGTCATCAACGTCTGGCTCGGCGTTGAGCGCCCCACCAAGATCGACCTCGGTTATACCCTGTGTGGCACTGCTGGACCAGCCTAGCCAAATGGTACCTAAAGTCTTTGATTTGATGAATAAAGCTTCATGACGGATATCGATATTGGCATCATCAACCGGGTTATCCTGGCTGACGTCAGAGAGATCATTGCTGCGTACACCGATTTCCATTAGAAACCCGGCTGACCAGTCGGCATTGATATCTGCCCCGCCTTTGAATCCGAAACGTGAACGGCTATTGTTACTTGAGCCAACGTAGACGTTACTCTCAGAGCCATCATTCCAGAAGCTCACTGCCTCATGAACCTGACCGTAAACTGTCAGCGACACCCTACGGTTGTCTTTACGTGCAGCGGTTGCCTCCAGTTCGGCAACGCGCTCTTCCAGATCTGCACAGCAGTCCCCACCAAAGTCTGCAGCGTTAGCAAATGACACGCCGCCAACCATGCCGAAGCAAAGTGCAAAAGCAGCAACTGCCTGAGTTCCTTTAAACATTTCAATCTCCTAACAACTCTTTGCTCAGCTTACGTAACGGCGTGCGTTGCACATGTACGTAATCTGGATCGACGCATAATTGATTCTGGCACTTTAATCATCACCACTATGCACAGCAAAAAAGCCTTATGAAAAAACCAATGGAACGGACACATCCAGACAAAAGCAGCGCTGCCGGCAGAAAATTCGCCTCCGCCGGCTTTGGGCGGCAACTGACAACAAGCTCTGATGGATTAGATTGCAAAGCATTACGATTGCGTTGAACCTGCCCAACGCATTACCCGGCAACGCCCGCATAACCAGATATCTCGCCGCGCAGATTTTTCACAAGAAGCCTGCGCTCTTCGACAGACCCAATTTGTGGCAGCAACACCATGAGTTTTGCCAATGCCGCCTCGGGTGTCATGTCATCGCCTGGAATAACACCGCAATCTGCAAGGCCCGCACTTGCCGCGTAGCGGCCAAACTGGACTGTGCCGTGTTGGCATTGCGAAACGGCAACAGCCGTAATCCCACGTTTTTCGAGCCCCTGCTTGAGCGCTGCAAGAAATTCCGCAGCCCCAGGCGCATTACCCGAACCATAGGTTCTGAGCACCAGGCCGCGCAGACCATCGTCATCTAAGACCCTGGCGATAAACCTTGGCGTTATCCCGGGAAACAATGCGAGATCTATAACACCTGTTTCAAGCGGTTCGTTGATCGTGAGCGCGCCGTCCCACTGTGCTGGGTGGCGCAGCATATCCCGATCAATCCATAGGCGATCGCGCATGATTCCCAGCGGCTTACAATTGGGCGACGCGAAAGCGGACCGGTTGCTTGCGCTTATTTTACGGCAGCGATTGCCACGCAAAATGACGCCGCTGAAGGCAACGACGACTTCACCAAGTGGCTGGCTATCATAAACCGGAAATGCGGCTGTCTGCAGCGCCAGACAGAAATTGTCTGTTGCATCTGTGCCGGGGGCGAGAAGCGGCATCTGCGAGCCTGTGATAACGACGGGTTTGGCAAGGTTCTCGAAAATAAAGCTGAGCGCCGATGCCGTGTAAGCCAGGGTATCGGTGCCGTGAATGATGACAAAGCCATCGAAGCGCTGATAATTGAGCTTGATTTTCTGCGCGATCCCCAGCCAGTCCAGCGGTTGCATCGCCGAAGAATCGAGGGCTGGCTCCAAACTCTCGACCACAACCTCGACACCTGGCATGACACGATCGGACGTCGGCAGAAAAGCCTGCAATTGCTCAAGGGGGAGTGGTTCAAGAGGGCCATCGCCGCTTGGCCCCCCTGCTGCCATGCCAAACGTACCACCAGTATAGAGCACATAGACTTTGGCTTTATTCCCCATATCTCACCATATCGCAGACATCCATAGATCTTCCTTTGAGCATCTTGCACGCTTGCATGGAAACCTGAGGCTCCCAGCAGTCAGCACTTTAAAGTTGTCTGACCGCCATCAGTGAAATCTCGACCAGCATGTATCTGCGGTGCTGTAAGACACGCCCCGACACACGCACGCCAGAAGGTTTTCGCCGTCCGTCCGTGCCGTCCAGGCTTTGTTTCCTGAGGTAAAACAATCCGCTTGCCTCAACAACTTTATTAAATACTGGTGATGGTTCATGATATGCAATCGTTGGATTACTCTCCATTTAGCTTATATGTGCTATTGGCCTGTATCGAAACAGCTGTTGAGAGGAAACCATCTGCAAATTCACCTCGATAAGTGTCAGCACCAACCCGAAGAGCGATATCAAGATGAAAACGAGAGAGCCGATACGGATCGTCGGCGCAGGTCTTGCGGGCTCTGAAGCGGCCTGGCAGGTGGCCCGCGCAGGCGTTCCCGTCATCCTCCACGAAATGCGGCCACTGGTGGCAAATGACGTGCATCAGACGGAGAACTGCGCAGAGCTTGTGTGCTCGAACTCATTTCGCTCAGACGATGCCGAAACCAATGCGGTTGGCGTGCTGCATGCCGAAATGCGCCTTGCAGGCTCGCTGATCATGTCGGCAGCCGACAACCACCGTTTGCCGGCCGGCGGCGCGCTCGCCGTTGACCGGGATGGATTTGCCGCCGAGGTCACAGCCCGCCTTGAGGCTCATCCGCTCATTACCCTTGTGCGGGGCGAAATCGCCGGTCTACCGCCAGAGGAATGGGACAAAGTAATCATTGCCACCGGACCGCTGACATCCGACGCGCTTGGTTGCGCCATCCATGAGCTAACCGGTGCGGGCGCGCTTGCCTTCTTCGATGCCATCGCCCCGATTGTCTATCATGACAGCATCAATCTCGACGTTGTATGGCTGCAGTCGCGTTATGACAAGGCAGGGCCTGGCGGGACGGGCGCCGATTACCTCAACTGCCCGATGGATGCAGTTCAGTACAATGCCTTTATTGATGCGTTGCTAGCAGGCGAGAAAACGTCGTTTAAGGACTGGGAGGAGAACACGCCTTATTTTGATGGCTGCCTGCCCATCGAAGTAATGGCTGAGCGTGGCCGTGAAACGCTCAGGCATGGTCCGATGAAACCCGTCGGCCTGACCAACCCACATCCAGGCACGCAAAAACCCTATGCTGTCGTGCAATTGCGCCAGGACAACAAGCTTGGCACGCTGTGGAATATCGTTGGCTTCCAGACCAAGTTGCGCCACGGCGCCCAAACCCGCATCTTCCGGATGATTCCAGGCCTTGAAAACGCCGAGTTTGCGCGGCTTGGCGGCCTGCACCGCAATACATTTCTCAATTCGCCAATGTTACTGGATGAAACTTTACGGCTTAAGTGCCAGCCACGCCTGCGTTTTGCTGGTCAAATCACCGGCGTTGAAGGCTACGTTGAAAGTGCCGCCTGCGGTCTGATGGCGGGCAATTTTGCTGCAGCTGAACGGCTTGGCCAAGCGCTTGATTTACCACCCGTAACGTCCGCGCACGGCGCACTTTTAGCGCATATCACGGGCGGTCATCTGAGTAGCGGTGAAAGCTGTAGCGTGCGTTCCTTCCAGCCCATGAATATTAACTTCGGCCTGATGCCGGCAATCGAGGCCCCATCGCGCGATGATGCGGGAAAAAGGCTGCGCGGCAAAGCCAAGTCGCTCGCCAAAAAGAAACTGCAGGCCGCCCGCGCCATCCATGACTGGCAGGCCTGGCTTGAAAAAGCTGTACCTGGGCAAATGATACTTTAAGGCTTCTGCACGTTCGGTTATCTGTCATTTTCGTGTGATCGAACTCCATCACAATCGGCATAATAGAATTGCGGTCGTTTTTGCGTTAAGACACAAAATTGCTCGCGTAGAATGCTGGTTCACCATATTGTGTGGTATACCATATTCCGGATGCGTCACGATCTGATCAAACATGGGGGTGATACTGTGCAGTTATCAAAAATACTATCTGTCATGCTGATTGGAATGGCCTGCACATGCTCAACAGTATTCGCGCAGCAGGGCGATGGCTTAAAGCCGGCAAACCAGAAGCAGGCCCACCACCGGCAATTGAGCGTCGCAGCCTGGCCTGGCGCCTATGGAGCAGCGCAGGAGACGACGGTTCTCGCGCCCGCAGCCCAAGCTCTTGACGTTACGCTAAAACGTGTCGAGGCAGAACGCAACAAAATGGTTGATGCCGATGTTTTGGAGGTCACACAGGCTGAGCTGTTGAAAGGCTGCGCAAACGGCCAATTGAGCAAATTCGATGCCGCCAAACTGCAATCCGGCACCAATCAGGAACCCGCCCGTGAGGACTTTCTGACCGGGGCCATTTCAGAATGCGGCGTTGGCAGCTTTGCCTGGTCCGCGCTCGTGCTCGTTGATCGGTCAAAATTCAAATCCCGCGTTCCCGAAAAACTCGCCGACGTTTTTGACACCAAACGTTTTAAAGGCAAGCGGGCCTTCATCAAAAAGGCAGAGAACCTCTTTGAGTTTGCCGCAATCGCGACAGGATCGACGCCGCAACTCGTCTACGCAGACCTGCAGGACCCGCTAAGACTGCGATCAATTATGCAACTCCTGGAAGCAATGCTGCCCAATATTATCTGGGTTGAGACCCAGTCCGATGCGCTTGAAAAGCTTGGTGCAGGTGAAGCGCCATTCGCCATGGCATATAGCGGCCGCGCGTTCCGCAGGATTGTTGCCGGAAATATAGTTGCGTTGTGGGATGTCCATGTCTACGATTTCACTTCATGGGCTATATCAGCCAAATCGCAGGAGCCAGACTTGGCCACCGCCTTCATCACGCTTGCGACATCGCCTGATTATCTGGTCGCGCATGCGCGCCTGTGGCCTTATGGCCCAATGCGCAAATCGGCGGCCGACATGGTTGGCAAGCATGCCACACTCGACATCGCAATTGCGCCTTATATCCCAACGTCAAGCGCACATCTCGAACAGGGTATCCTCCACGATGCGGCCTTCTGGGCTAAGCATGGCGCAACTCTAAACGCACGGCTGACCGCACTTTTGGAAGGTTTTCCACTTGGTGAGCGCGTCCCCGCGCCAACCCGCCGCCCGTCTGAACCGCCCACCGTCGCGCCATAAGGAACTGCAGCCGCGGATACGCTTTAATATGCATTCACGACGAGGAGTATCTGCCACTTCACCCTTTCCAGTATAGTGAGCAGATCAGCGTAAACAGCCGGCGGCCAGTATCGTGGTCAACCTTGATGTTGTCGCCAAGCTGCCCAACGAGCGTGCGGCTGCCTTCGTCGTGCAGATTACGGCGCCCCATATCCAATGCCTCAATGCGCGATGGCGGCGCAGATTTAATCGCCTCACAATAGCTATCGCAAACAATGAAATAATCGCTGATGATCCGCTTGAGCAGCGCAAATGGAAGCATATGCGCAATCAGTGGCGTGCGCATTTCATTCTGGATGTTGAAGATGAACCGTGCATCACGTGCTCCTATGATAAGACGGTAGGGTCCAATATCAAAGTCGACGAGTTCAAAGGAGTTGCAGTCCAGGAGATCGTAGATTGCCATCTGACGTTCACGTTCAACCCTTGGGTCTCCATTGCGCGAGATTGAGCCAGGATCGAGTGTCACCTCAATGAGCCGCCCGGGCGGCAGTTCATTGCCTCTGGGGTCTCTCATCACGTTTTACCGCTGTCCTTAGCGTTACTGTCCAGAGCATTGAGGCGGATTTCAACCGACTTACGGTGTGCATCAAGCCCCTCAGCCGCTGCCAGCTGCATAGCCGGCGGTCCAAGTGCCGTAAGCGCCGCAGGCGTTAACTGTAAAATCGATGTCCGCTTCATGAAATCCAGAACGCCCAGTCCCGAGGAAAACCTGGCGCTGCGGGCAGTCGGCAAAACGTGATTGGAACCAGAAACATAATCTCCAATAACCTCTGGCGTATAACGCCCCAGAAAGATCGCACCGGCATTCGTGATCCTGTCGGCAAGTGCCTCACAGCCGGCTGCCGCGATTTCGAGATGTTCCGCGGCGATTTGATCCGCAAGCGCCGGGGCCTCATCGAGCGAGGACAGGACGATAATCGCGCCAAAATCTCGCCAGCTGGCAGCTGCAATCCGGCAGCGCGGGAGTTCTTGAACCTGGCGGTCGACTGCAGCTTCCACAGCGTCAGCAAAATCGACACTGTCGGTCATGAGAATTGACTGGGCGGCCGTGTCGTGTTCGGCCTGAGCCAACAGGTCGGCGGCAATCCAGGCCGGATCGTTGTCAGCATCGGCAATTATAAGCACTTCGGACGGCCCGGCAATCGAATCGATGCCAACCGTGCCGAAAACCTGGCGCTTTGCCGCCGCCACGTATGCATTGCCGGGGCCGACAATTTTCACAACCGGCGCCACTGTCTCGGTCCCGTAGGCGAGCGCTGCCACAGCTTGCGCACCGCCAATTCGGTAAATCTCATCGACACCTGCAATCTGACCGGCAGCGAGCACCAACGGGTTCAGCTTGCCGTCGGGAGCCGGCACCACCATGACAATACGGCCGACACCGGCAACCTTGGCCGGCACTGCGTTCATGAGAACGGAACTCGGGTAACTGGCGAGCCCACCCGGCACATAAAGCCCGACAGATTGAACCGCCGTCCAGCGGCAGTCCAGCTCGGCGCCAGCAGCGTCGATATAGCGATCGTCAGCCGGCTTTTGGCGTTCATGATGTTTCACAATGCGCTGGTGGGCAAACCGAAGGGCTTCCAGCGTTTCCGGTGCACATTGGGCTGCCCCCTCAGAGATTTCCTGGCCTGAAACAGCAAACTCGCCATTGGCCGGCTCATGGCGATCGAAAGTGCGTGTTAAATCAAAAAGCGCCTGATCGCCACGCGCAATGACATCTGCGATGATATCCCGGACGGCCTTATCGACGTCTGGCGATACCTCGCGCTTGACAGTCAGAAAATCTTTGAATTTGGTCGTAAAACCAGCCTCGGTTGTACGAAGGCGCAGCGCCATTTCAAGCCTCGTTTCAAACCTGCGTATGACTTACAAATGCATTTACAGTTCATGGCTGAGCATAACAGGCAGCCTCGATCTGAGCATAAGTTGTTATGATATTACAAATTCATGACATAAACAACGTATTGTCTTATGCTGACGCCATCGTCTTCTATGTTAAATGTCACAGTTACTGCGCTGGCTGCATTCCATCATATAGAAATACAAATATGTACTTTTACAACCGAAACAAAGAATTTGCGTGTTATTATTTTGTTTTATTCCTCTGTCTCATCTGCTGAGTGCTGGGGCTGGGACGATGCTGCCCATATACCGCCAAGATCGCGCAATTCCATTTCGATGCATTCGACTGCAAGACGGATTGCACCGCCCCCTGAGAATAGCAGCGTTATGTAACCGGCAGGATCGTCATCCTGCGTCTGCTGATACTGAATTGCCAACAAAGACAGAATTTCTTCTTTCTGCTGAAGATCCAGGTTTTGTGTTTGTGCATGCGTTATACGCTCGATCCTGAGAGCTGTGCGATGCCGGGTCGTGGGATCGTCGCCATTGGCTTTGCTGAGTGCGCCTACCCAGTTGAAACGATTGACCAACGCTGCAAATCGCTTTTCGTAAGGCAGGTATGCGATATCGCCAATCTTAAGCACTGCATCCTGCAGATGCGCTGAAATCACATTCAGATCTTCGCCATCCAAGGCGATGAGTTTTAGTTCAGACATTAGTGGATGATCCCGAGATGAAAAGTGTCTGATTGCGGTGCAAAGCCTTGCAAGGCTAAAATCCACTCAATTCCTTGGACTAGTGGTCTGTATCACTTAAAGTGCCAGATTAAGACGCCCGTATTTTGTATGCGCCAAGGCGCGGTGAACGCAGCTATACCGGTATCGCAAGCTAATCATAACCCCGGCCCGTGCATAATACAAATGCCTATGGTCTCGCCAGAGCTGCGTACACTGTGAGTTTCTAGCCAGACGATAATCGCTCGATAGCAGCACCGCATGCAGAGAGCTTTTGCTCAAGACGCTCAAAACCACGATCCAGATGATAAACGCGATTGATAACGGTTTCTCCGTTCGCAACCAAACCTGCGATAACAAGGGATACCGAAGCCCTGAGATCGGTTGCCATCACTTGTGCACCCTTAAGCGTATCGACACCTTTAATCGTGGCCGTATCGCTATTGAGCGTAATATCAGCACCCAGCCTGACCAATTCCTGCACATGCATGAAACGGTTCTCGAAAATAGTCTCGCGGATGACGCTGGTGCCATCTGCAGTTGTCATCAGCGCCATCAGCTGCGCCTGCAGGTCGGTAGGAAAACCGGGAAACGGCCGGGTTTCAATGCAAATTGGGCGAATGTCCGCGCCATTGCGCGCAATCCTCAGGCCGTCAGAGGTGTCAGTAACCGTCACACCCGCCTCGGCAAGCGTGTCAAGCGCATTTGATAACAGTTCACGACGTGTCCCGATCAGCTCAAGATCGCCGCCTGTTGCAGCCAGGGCCATTGCAAAAGTACCGGTTTCGATGCGATCCGGCAACACTGTATGCGCTGCTCCCTCCAGACTGCTGCGCCCCTGGATATGCAATGTGGACGTTCCAATACCTTCAATGACAGCCCCCATCTTTACAAGACAGGTCGCGACATCGCCGATCTCCGGTTCGCATGCCGCATTTTCAATCACCGTCTCTCCCTTGGCAAGCGTGGCCGCCATCAGGATATTATGCGTCGCTCCAACCGACACCTTGGGAAAGACGACCCGCCCGCCCGAAAGACCTCTGGGCGCTTTGGCGATCACATAGCCGCCATCGGTATCAATTTCTGCCCCAATTGCCTTAAGGCCCATCAGATGGAGATCAACGGGCCGCGTACCAATGGCGCATCCGCCCGGCATTGACACACGTGCCGCCCCCATACGGGCGATCAGAGGCCCCAGCACCCAGAAACTCGCGCGCATGCGCGATACCATTTCGTAAGGCGCTATTGTGTCAACGATATCGCGTGCCGTGAAATGCATCGTCTCGCCGACATGGTGGTTTGCATTGGCGCGTTTGCCATCGACGGAATGATCCACACCATGATTGCGCAAAATGCGGCAAAGCAAATTGACATCGGCAAGGTTGGGAACATTTCGCAACGTCAACCGTTCTGAAGTTAGCAAACTGGCAATCATCAGTGGCAGAGCAGCATTCTTAGCGCCCGAAATCTGAATTTTTCCGTTAAGTCTGTTACCACCAACAATTCTGATGCGATCCATATCCCTCGCGTCTCCTTTTAAGTCTCGTTTTGACTGCAACCAGTTTCAGGTTGGCTGGTCTCGGGTTGACACATGCCATCACGGGATTTTGGGGTGTCCTGATTTTGGCCGTCAGTATCTTTGGTCGCATCGCTTGCAGGGCGAAGCCGTGTACGGGCCTGCTCTTTACGGCGCTTTAGGTTTTTGCGCAATTGTTCTGCCAATCGCGCGGCACGTTTATCCTGTTTGCCAGTCATCTGCTTCAGATTTCTGTGTCATATGTCCCGAACTATCTGCAAAACTCAGGGACGCTTTTTTCCTGGTGGGATGGAGATTAATCAGCTCAAGCTTAGATAATGTGTGATCAGGAGGGATGTACGAAAGAAAATTCTGCGACATTATGTCTAGGTCGTATAAAACACGCAATCCTCCGTAACAAATCCTGTAATTTATGCGTACTGCGCGCATGTTTTCTCGTGCAAAGGCTTGCAGTCCGTGAAATGCTGTGGCAATCATCAGCGTTCTGGAAGTAATTTCGTATCCAAACGTATCTGAAGCCATCCTGTTGGTGTATAGTCAGAATAGTGGATTGAGTTAAAAGCTGCCGTAGCTCAGGGGTAGAGCACTCCCTTGGTAAGGGAGAGGCCGAGAGTTCAATTCTCTCCGGCAGCACCATGAATTTCTTAAACGTGTAAATTTACTTATTGTCCACTTATTTATTCTCAAATCCAGACGTGTGCCGCTATTTCAAGGCTCAACAGCTCTCCCCTTGCCATTCCAATTCGCTTCGACCACGCCCGGCTCATATCTCGCTCTGCTCCAAGTGGCACAATATTCCTTAGCGGTTGATCATTCATTTCAACGTTAAGGCTTAACGGCAAGCGTTTTGAACGGGCTCATTAGCGTTTTATCCTCTGGGTGGACGGCTGTGACATCTTATGATAATCAAAATTCCAGTATTTTTACCTAAAGTAAGACATCCAACCGCCGGATTTAGCTTAAAAAATAAAAATTCAAATTATCACTAAACTGAGTATTTATCGTAATACAAATTATACAAACGGAGTGACCAATGGCACAGATGATCCATGCGATGATCCGGGTTTTCGACTTGGATCGGTCAATTCCCTTCTACCAAACAGCCCTCGGCCTGGACATCGCGGACCGTTTTGATTTTGATGATTTTGTTCTTGTTTACTTACGCAATAATAAGACTGATTTCGAATTGGAACTAACGCTTAATAAGGGGCGGCAAGCCCCCTACGACCTTGGGGACGGTTATGGTCACATTGCCGTATGCGTGGACGATGTGAAAGCCGAACACGCGCGGATATCAGCTGCCGGCATTGAGGCCGGCGAGGTTAAAGAATTTTATCGCGATGGTACTTTAATGGCGCGCTTCTTTTTCATCCAGGACCCTGATGGATACAAGATAGAAATTCTCGAGCGTCACGGCCGCTATTGCTAAAAAGAAACAGGAAGAAAAATGGTATTATAACACCACAAATTCTCGCTCCAGTTTCATTCATACGGGAGCAGCCGCAAAGCCAGAGAAAACTAAGATCAAAGGATGAAATTAAACCCTGTATCTTGCGTTATTGTGAGTTTGCTTGGTCTATGTTCTTGATATGTTTAAACCACGGATTTACTTTCGGTAATACCTAGCATTCGTATGTGCGAGGAATAACTTCCTGATCCGCATAAATTATCTTATAAAATCTGCAGTTGCGTCTGCATAAGCTGCTAAGGCTGTGCAGCTGAGAACATTGTCGAAGCTTCTACCATGCCCCACATAAATGCGCAAAGCCCGGCCGAGAACATCAAGATTGCAAAAACATTAAATATGTTCCCTGCAAAGTCGTAGTCGCTTTTCTCATCCATTGCAAAGCACCATTGCGCTAGATAAGCTAGCCCAGCGCAAGCTACAGCTAACGCTGAGCCCAATCCAAACAGAAAACATACATAGGCAAAAGCGCTCGCGGATTTATTGGACGATAACTCACGTGATGCAAATCCAAGAATTGCTAATGCGGCACCGCCATTAAGTATAAGCAGCGAACGCACAGCTAAATCAGAAAATCGAAAAACAGCCTCAACGTATGGTCGTTTCGCTTCGTGCGTGACACGATAATGCTCAAGCTTCAAGCGTTCCCACTCATGATGGAGCCTCTGTTTCTCAAGATCATTTTTTTGATCGGTGTTGTCAGGTTCAGCCATAAAGGTCTTATATAAGATGATTATAGTTAATTCGATATGTTATCTTGTATAACAGGTTTACTGTGGGTTTGTCACATCTTTAAATGCCGCCAAATGCAACTGCGATACTTTCAGCCTCTGCTTCAAATTATGTCTCGAGTGAACGCGTTTCCGGCAAACGAATCAGATCCTTGCTTTTTGTAAGATTATAAATCTCTGCCTTCGATACCAGCTACTCCAAGACGTCGCCGCGCTGTCAGATATTCGCGCTCCAGCCGGTCGACCAGTTCGGCGGTGGTCGGCACATTCTTGATGGCGGCGATGCCCTGGCCCGCGCCACAGATGTCTTTCCATTTTTTTGCGTCCACCTGTATATTACCAAGGCTCATGGCCGAGGCATCCGATGTTGCAAGGTTATCCGGATCGAAGCCGGCATTGCGCACAGATCCCTTGAGGTAATTGCCGTAAACACCGGTAAAAAGGTTGGTATAGACGATGTCGTCGGCGCCACTTTCCGTGATCATAGTCTTGTAGCCCTCAGCCGCATTGGCTTCCTTTGTGGCGATAAAAGCAGAACCAATGTAGGCCAGATCAGCCCCTAAGGCCTTAGCCGCCAGAATGGCATCGCCACGCGCGATAGCTCCGGAAAGCAGCAGTGGCCCATCGAACCATTCCCGAATTTCCTGAATGAGCGCGAACGGTGAAATCGTGCCGGCATGACCACCAGCACCGGCTGCGACTGCGATCAGCCCGTCGGCACCTTTTGCAATCGCCTTCTTTGCGAAAGCGTTATTGATCACATCATGCAGCGTAATGCCGCCATAGGAATGTGCGGCCAAGTTCACCTCTTCACGCGCGCCGAGCGAGGTGATCATGATTGGCACTTCATGGCGGACACAGATATCAAGATCACGCGCCAGCCGGTTATTGGAACGATGCACGATCTGATTGACGGCAAACGGCGCTGCTGGGCGGTCCGGATTGGCTTGGTTGTGGCGATCCAACTCTTGTTTGATGCGCACAAGCCAGCGTTCCAGTTCAATGGGTTCGCCTTCCTTCTCACGGGCATTCAGTGCAGGAAATGATCCTATAATACCGGATGTACACTGAGCGATCACCAGGTCCGGATTGGAAATGATGAACAATGGTGCGCCAAACGCAGGAATGCGCAGGTTCTGCAGCACAGGAGGAAGTGTCATACCCACGTATCCTTATCCTTGCGGTCCGCCTCATCGGATACTAGGGATAACCGACGATATGGCGCTTTGGGAATGCCAGGTTCCAGCATATCCCTGCTATTGTTTGCGCTCCAGCATTGATTGCACACGACCGTCTGATAAGCCATAATCATGCATCGGCAATTCACGCGACACCGATTGTAATTCCTGCGCTGATTATCCGGGCTGGGGGGCTGAGGGCTTCGTTGGCCTCAGTAGCTTGTGGGCCTTGGCCAGGCCGCAAAAACGGCTTCAAACGCCAAGCGCCGTGCATCCGCTTCAAGACCGGCACGCTTAAGGCCGCGAATGGCATCACCAAGAGCGATAAGATGGGCGTCCGTAGCTGTACTGCCATTCAGCGTGCGCAGCACAAGCAAAGCGGTGCGCGCTGTTTCCTTTGCCTCAGAGGCCGCCAAAAGCTGTGTTAAAATGCCAGTTGGCGGTAAATTTCCAGACATTGATGACGGCGTTTGATTGGCTGCATCCCACACCGGGATCGGCACATTATATCCGAGCGCATCAAGCACGGTTGTCAAGCGCCGCAGCTCCCCGCCACGCAAACGGCCATGTTGTGTCAGGTATTCCAATGGCTGCAGGTTAACCGGCCGCTCTTTCGATGCCGGATTGGCCATATCGGCAAGCACGCGCCAATGCTGAAGGTCTTCATTGCCGTCCTGATAGCGCGCTTGCGCTAATGCCAGCCACGGCAGGATACCGTCATAATCGGCAGCAGCGAGCATAACCTCAATCGCAGTCGCGGCAAACCAGCCGATTTCCGATGCAGGGCGCAGTTGTGCAACAATCGGATGGACAGCTGTCATAATCGGAACAGCAAGCCCTTCGCGCTGCGCATCGTCAATCAATTGCCGTATCATCCGGGTGCGCTGCAGTCGTGAGGGAAAATTCTCCGCCGTCTGGAATATGTGCGCACGCCGTACAGCGCCATTGTGAGACGCCTGGTCCTTTGGATTAGGTTGCTGGGGATCAGGTTGCTGGCGATAGATCTCTGCTAAATCGTGACCGCCGATAATATTGAGCCTGGCAGCCTTCTCGGCGGCAAGCAGCTTTGCTGTCGCAGGAATGGTCGCGTCTTTTATCAGAATGCTCAAAAGCCCTGGTGAGGCATGCGGGATGAGAATTTCAGGCTGATTAAAGCCCGCTTCCTTCAATAACAGGTAGTCTTCAACCCGGACAAGCTTCGGCAGCGTACTATAGCTTTTTTCGCCGGATGCGATCGCAGCCAGTACAGCCAGCGTAAAACGCCGACCATAGCCCTCGTCACGCGCCAGCTCGCCAGTAAGGCCGGCCGCCGCCTTGTTTCCGGCAATAATAGCACAATAGCCCGCGAGAATGACTGCTTCGCCACGCAATGGCTTGGGAAGTTTCGCCTTTAAGCCGACGGCCGATTTCGAGTGCCGGCAGCCAACATCAGGATTGCCAAGAGCGAATTCAGTGCGCGCCTGCAGCAAGATCAATAGAGGATCGTCGGGTGAAGAGGCAAGCGCGGCGTTCAACACCCGCGCAGCCTGCATCAGCCTGCCAGAACGAAAAAGTGCTTCAGCCCGCACAGCCGAAAGTCTGGGCCGATCCTCACCTTCATCCGCAGCAAGGATACGCAGCCATAAGTGCTGCAATGCAGCAGACGCAGCAGGCAGCTGCAACGGTGCAAC
This sequence comes from uncultured Hyphomicrobiaceae bacterium, assembly GCA_963922535.1. GTDB lineage: Bacteria > Pseudomonadota > Alphaproteobacteria > Rhizobiales > Hyphomicrobiaceae > Tectiglobus. Next base: position 16,059 of record CAWUIN010000023.1, read on the forward strand.
CAGTTGTTCAATGTCTGTTACGGTCAACCCCTGCCACAGACCGAATGGCAGCTCGGTTTCTGGCGACATGACAGGTGCCAGATCGCCGCGCTCAACAGCAGGCATGGCTGGTGCCGGACCCAGGCTGGTGGTCAATGGTTCCGTGTAGCCAGGCTGTTTGCCTGACAGCTGGCCTTGCTGATCCGCTTGATCGTTGCTGGAAGAATTGCCGGGTGGCAAGGCTTTGTAAGGCAGGCTATCGGAGCGTTGCACAGGTTGTTGTGGCACTGATTTTTGTGCCGGCTGCTGGTTTTGCAAGCGGTAATTTTCGTTGTTGTCGTCAAACGGACTCCATCTGTCCTGAGAGGCGGCCGATGAAATCAAAATACCCGTCAAGGCTGCCAATGTCACAACGATAAGACCAGGCCGGGGCCGCTTACTGCAGCCGGGAATTTTGAATAAGCTGAACATTCTTCGCTTCTGGATTGGTTTAAACTGAGACTGAAACCCGTTGCTATTGAATTAAAAAGCCTACGTAAACGCTCTTTATTTCTGTGAGCATTTCTGTAAGCGTCTGCTTCTGCGCGCAGCCGTATTCGCCTTGATGGTGGGCGTCAACACGCGCAGACGACAAATCTTGTGTCAACAGCAGGGCATGTGCAGCTCTGCTGGCGATGTGCCCTGGCTATCTGCGAATTTGTATCCCGGGAACAGGCTTGCGAATTTCTCTTGGCTCTGGTTCAAAATACACTGCCATAATGTATAATCCGACGTAGGTCACAGTGATCATTGAACTAACAACGAACAGGAAGCGAAACAAACTCGGCATAACAACATCTCTTAAGGTAAATTTCGGTTCCTTAGCATAGCATGCAATATGATTTCATGATGACGTCTGCAACCGTCAAGACAAAGATATCAAAGATATGCAGTTCAAAAAAATTTGTTTTTTGGCCCCTACCCAAAAATACACTGCGTTATCTTGAGTATTGAAGAGCATTGCAATGGCCCTGAAATCAGGCTTTTAGTCTACTGTATCGTTATCGTTTTTAACTGCAAAGTTCTGCAGGCAATTTAGGCCGTGTCGTCAATTACCGCGAGAGCCGGTTTGGCGAAATCGAGTTCGTTTCAAGGAGCTAGACGCAAGGACATGCTGGGCATATTCGAGGACGAGCGACACCGAAACGGACCGATTTCGCCAAACCCGCTCTCGCGTGCTAATTGACGACACGGCCTAGCTGAGTCTTTCCGCATGTGATGCGACAAAAAAGGCAGAAACGAGAATGGTGGAGATAATGTCTGGTTCTCAGACCAACAACAAATCTTCTAATCTCAGTGACATTGCAGAGCATCTGGGCAAACGGTCCATCGTATTAGTCGGAATGATGGGATGCGGTAAATCATCAGTTGGCCGCCGGCTGGCTGCACACATACATCTACCGTTTGCCGATGCTGATGACGAAATCGAACGTGCCGCCGGCAAAACCATACCAGAGATTTTCGCCGACTACGGCGAAGCCCACTTCAGAGATCGCGAATGCCGGATTATTAAGAGGATTTTGGAGGATGGGCCGCAGGTTATCGCCACCGGTGGTGGCGCCTTCATGCGCGTGGAAACGCGCGAAGCGATCGCTAGGCAGGGTCTTTCGATCTGGCTCAAAGTGGAATTGCAGGTACTTATCGAGCGGGTATCCCGTCGCAATGACAGACCGCTTTTGAATACAGCCGACCCGAAACTGACGATGCAGAAGCTGATGGACGAGCGCTACCCGGTATATAAACTTGCAGATATCACTGTGGAGAGCCGGAGCGGATTGCAGGATGATGTGGTAAGGGATGTTATTAGAGGATTGAACCGCTACCTGACGGCTGAAACTGAGATCAAGGAACAATCCTGATCATCGCCGCCGCCGGCGGCACCCGCCCCTTCTCATGCCGGCAATCGGTGTTCAGCATATCAAAAGCCTGGGAGTTATATGTATGCCTGCGGACCAATTTGATCGTATTTGTGTTGAACTCGGCCGCAGAGCCTATGACGTATTGATCGGTGCGGGCCTCTTGGCCCAGGTCGACAGCCTCGCATGCAGCCGGCTTGGCAAAACGGCGAAAGCCTTTATACTGACAGATACAAACGTTGCAAGCTATCATCTTGAAACCATCACCAAACCGTTAGCAGCAGCCGGGCGATTGCGCGGCACCGCAACCATTCCTGCCGGCGAAGCCAGCAAGTCATTTTCCAGCCTTGAAACCGTCTGCAGCAGTATCCTCGATGCAAATGTCGAACGTCATGATTATATCATTGCACTCGGGGGCGGTGTCGTCGGTGACTTAGCGGGGGTTGCAAGCGCGCTTGTGCGACGTGGTGTAAGCTATGTGCAAATCCCGACCAGTCTTCTGGCGCAGGTCGATTCATCCGTCGGCGGCAAGACAGGGATCAATACCAGCCATGGCAAAAACCTAATCGGCGCCTTCCATCAGCCGCATCTGGTTTTAGCAGATACCGATGTTTTGAACACGTTGCCCACCCGTGAAATCAGGGCCGGATATGCCGAGGTTGTCAAGTATGGATTGCTGGGCGATCGGCAATTCTATGACTGGCTGGATGAAAATCTAACTAAAATCCTGGACGGGGATCGCCAGGCCCTGCAATATGCCGTTAAGCGCAGCGTTGAGATGAAAGCTGAAATTGTCGCACGTGACGAAACAGAACAAGGTGATCGGGCGCTGCTTAACCTCGGGCATACCTTTGGGCATGCCCTGGAGGCCTGGACTGGGTATTCCGACCGTCTACTTCATGGCGAAGGCGTTGCGGTTGGCATGTGTCTCGCTTTTCAGTTATCTGAGGAAGTTGGGTTTTGCCCACCGCAGACAGCGGCCCGCGTTATCGGGCATCTTAAGCGGGCCGGGCTGCCGACAAGCATTACCGAGATCGAAACAGCCGCACCGGCCGATGCAGCTACTCTGGTCCGTCTGATGGGGCAGGATAAAAAGGTTCGCGATGGGCAACTTACATTTATCATGGCCCATGATATTGGCCGGGCTTTTGTAACAAGGGAGCTTTCAAGCGAGAAAGTGCAAGACTTCCTCACCCGCCATATTTGACGGCATTTACCGTCATTTCTGGCAATTGTCATACACTGTTTTGTCATTGGTCTAAGCCCGGCGGTCTGCGATGCCTATCGAAATACTTCAATCTCTGTCTTATGAAACGACGCTCATTATAACTTTGCTTGCCATCTTGTTGCTTTTGTCAATGTCGGGATTTTTTTCCGGCTCAGAAACGGCACTCACGGCGGTTTCACGTGCGCGCATGCATGCCCTTGAGCAGGATGGCAATGTCCGTGCCGGACTTGTCAGCCGTTTGCTGGACCATCCAGAGCGGATCATCGGCACAGTGTTGCTTGGCAACAATCTTGTTAACATTCTCGCATCAGCTTTGACGACCAGCCTTCTCATCGGGCTGTTTGGCGAGGCCGGTGTTTTCTACGCCACGATTATCCTGACAATGATTGTTGTGATATTCTGCGAGGTACTGCCGAAAACTTACGCGATTGCATCGCCAGACCGTTTTTCAATGTTTATTGCACCAATCATGCAGTTCCTGATTGTCGTGCTCTCACCGTTGACCACCATCATTGATTTTATCGTACGCAGACTTCTCTGGCTGACGCCAAGCCACTCGGACGATGAGGCAAATATTCTTGCCGCACACGAACTGCGCGGAACGATTGAGCTTTCCACGCGAGAAGGTGCCGTTGCCAAGGACGAGGCGCAACAACTCGGCGGCGTCTTGGATCTCAAGGAACTGCAGCTTGACGACATCATGGTGCACCGCACTGCCATGGAAACGATCAACGCTGATGACTCACCGCGAAAAATCGTCGAGGATGTGCTCAAAAGCCCGCATACGCGCATGCCAATCTGGGAGAACGAACCCGACAACATTATAGGTATTCTGCATTCCAAGGATTTATTGTCTGAACTTGGCAAATGCAATTGGAATATCGAGCAATTACAGATCCGTAAAATTTTATCCGACCCATGGTTCGTACCCGACACCACAAGCGTCAGCGACCAACTCGGCGCCTTCCAGCAGCGTAAATCGCAAATGGCGCTGGTCGTCGATGAATATGGCGAAGTCCAGGGACTTATCACTCTGGAAGACATTCTTGAAGAAATTGTTGGCCAGATTACCGATGAACACGATGTCGGGGATATTTCAATCCGCCCGCAGACCGACGGCACCGTGAACGTCGATGGCGGTGTTGCCATCCGCGATCTCAATCGCGAGATGGACTGGGATCTGCCGGATGATCAGGCCGTGACAATTGCCGGCCTGGTTATTCATGAAGCCCAGCTTATTCCGGAACCGGGCCAGGCATTTACGTTCTATGGCTACCGTTTCGAGATTTTGCGCAAAAACCGTAACCGTATAATGGCGCTACGCGTTAAACCAATTGGTGATACATCTGCAGGCAGCGATGCGGAGAGTTCAAAGTAACAAACAACTGCCTGCCAGCCTGCAATCCGGTGCTATAAGAAGACCTAGTGGTCTGTATCACTAGTGATGCAGACCACTAGGGCCAGGCAGCCTTGCGCCACTCCGCACCACGATTTCTGGTTTTCGCCGTTGATTTCTTTGGCTTCTCAGCCCGCGTTGTTGGCGGCCCCTTGAAATCCAGCTCGCAATGAACGCCGTCCAGCCAGACGACTTCGCAAGGCACAGTTGTCGTATCAAAAGCCGTTTTGATCGTCAAAGTCAGCCTGTCTCCCACGAAGGGCATGCCAATCGAGGCATTAAACTTATCCGGAACAATATCAATCCTTGCGCCATCACTTGAACGCTCCATTATCCGGCAGCTGAGAACGGTTAACTCCATATCCTTTTGAATCGTGCCTGCTAAGCTGGTCGAGACCTTGTACGACTTGCGATCGGCGGTTTTGGCTGCATCCTTGCTTGCAGATGGCGCAGAATTTACCGATTGGTCCGCATTTTGAGGCTTGGCGGCTGCTGCCTTATTGGCTTTCATAAACACAGGCTTGTCTGCCGCAAACCTGAGATCCGCTTCATTCGCGTTGGCTGGCTGGCCAGCAGATCTCGAACGGGCCAGCTTTTGTGCAGCTTCAAGCTCTCCTCTGAGGTCCTGGATCTCTTTATCAACTCTCGCACGAGCGGCCTGAGCCGTGCGTGCATCAGCCTTGACAACTGCAAGCTCATTTTCAAGACCAGCGATCTGCTCAATCAGTTCAGCCTCACGCTGGCCTGAATGCTCCGCTGCTTTTGTTGCAGCGGCAAGTCTATTTTGCAATTCGGCTCCCTTCTTACGTATCTGCTCCAGCTCAAGCCTGAGGCTGGAGTTCAGAGACTTTTCTGTATCCACCTCATGTTGCAGATTGCCAAGTTTCGCCTCAAATTCGTTCGCCTTTGTTTCTGCGGCAGCGCGCGCCTCGGCATCCAGCCGACTGGTGCGGGATATTTCCGCAGCCGAGCTTTGCTGGCGCAGAACCTGATCCTGAAGAACCGCAATCTCTTCACGAGCCGATGCAATTTGCCCAGACATGGCTTCATTGCAGTCGCGTTCTTTAGATAACTGCTGGACCAGATTTTGCGTTTCAGATTGCGCCGTCCGAAGCTCTTCTTGAAGTTTGTCAACCTTATCACGCAGGGCGCTCTCGCCATCGCAGGACCGGCGAAGCATTTTAATTTCCTCTTGGGCGTCCTTAAGTCCGGCATCGGCCATAACCACACGTTTATCAGCAACCAGGAGTTGCTCTTCAAACGTACGGATTTTGTCGCAGGCAGCTTCAAGCTGTCCGTTGGACTCCTGAAGTTCTTCTTCGAGTTTGGTTGACCGAGCCCTCAGAGCAGTCACTTCAGCTTCGAAAGCTGCAAGTTTTTGATTGACCGCCTTCTCGCCATTGCTTTTTTCTTCAACAATACGCTCAAGCCTGTGTGTGCGTTGTGTCGCACTTTTAAGCTCAAGCAGCTGTTCGGATTTCTCAGCAACTTCCTGGTTGAGAGATACCAGCGCGGTTTCAAGTTTGTCTTTTTCCGCAAACATCGCAGTTCTGCTCTGCTGCATTGCCTCCAGTTTATCACGCAGCTCCAATACTTCCCTGCGCGTTTCAACTTCGCGTTTCTGACTTTCATGTTCGCGATCTTCGGCAGCCTGCGCTCTTGCGTCAGCCTCTTTGATCTTAGACAGAAGCTCCGACGCCGCGAACTCCCCTGCACCTGCATCCTCACAGCGTCCCTCGGCTGCGCTCGCCATACGAGCGGCACGTTCTTCTTCCAGTGAGTGCTGCAGAGACTTGACCGCCTCGCGAAGCTCTGCAATTTCCAATGCCGTGCCTTCGGATGCTGGTGTGGCCAAGCCTTGATCTGATTGCGGTATGCGGCTCTCTGCCTTTTTCCCTTCGTCCTCCCCTTCGTCCTCGTGGAGAGCGACTTTGGCATGCCTAACGATTGGCTGCGGTCGTGCGCCAGTACCAGTGCCAGTGCCAGTGCTATCGCCGTCGGGTTGCTCCTCCGGCTTTGCAGCTTCGGTCAAAAGCCCAGTATCCGTAGCGGCGGCTAGCGCTTTGGCATGGCATGAAGCAGCTTGAATATCGAGATTCTGAACCTCGTCAGGTTGAGCAATGCCATTTTCGTCACCGTTACGGGAAACATCGGCCAAACCTGCTGTATGGACGGTATCCGGCTGTAGCTCATCCTGTGCGCCCGAGACTGAAACGGCCTCAAAAGCGCTCTCTTTCCATGAATTATGTTGAACATCGCCATCAACTGCTGGCTGTTGACCGGATGATTGTTCTTGTCTGCCAGAAAGCGCCTGCTGATCGACAAAAGATGTATCGATGATCACCCGCCTTGGCTTTGAATGGTAAGACTTTCGCACCTCGTCCGCAACTTCGACAACATTGTTGAGACGTTTGTCTAATTTTTTGTTTCTGCGACGCCAAAACAACATTGAATACTCCCGAACAGCGTAGATAACGCGCCGCGCAATAATAATCGGTTAGTGTAAAGGCACGATTAATTTATGTCTTCGCCGAGACGCCCAACCATCTGATAAATAATTTGTAAAATGCATGCCCAGTGTATGCCTTCGCCCTTAAGACAAGAACCGGCAGGACCGATTCCTGGAATTCAAGGTTTTATCTTGTCCTGGGGAAGAAAAAACGACAGTCAGCATCTGTCACTATCTTCCACCATAAATCATTAATAAAATAGCGATGCCGCAAACAAATCTTGATTGAGAGTTCGAGCCATGCCACTTCTCATGTAATGAGTAAGGAGTTAAAATGACGCGTAATCTGCTTATTCTCATCGTTGCCTTCGGCTGGCTCGCGGCATTCTCCATCGCTGCGATAGCGCAGGACTGTGGCGCAGAACAGTTTGACGATTTAATCGACAGGGCTTCAGACAAACTCAAAGATTTGAATGCCAGTTCAGAGCAAGCCATGGAGCGTGATTTAGAACTGCTTGCAAAACAAAAAGGCTGGCCGATTACGGACGCTTCAGACAAAGGTTTACAATATCTTTCAGACGAACAAACAAGAACGCTGGATCAAACAGCCAGTGAGCTTCTGATCCGCCTTGATTTTTTAAGCGATACACAGACAAACCCGGCCACTTGCGCACGCCTTGCAGAACTCAGGAAAGTTATTGCCCAACTGCTGGAAGTTACAATTGCAAAACAGTCGCATATCAAAGCCAAGCTGGCGGTCGCAGTAAGACCTAAACTGGCCGAGACAAAAAAAGCCCGAACAGAAAGCACGCCTACCCAAAAAGCAGACGATCGCGTTCCATTGCCTTCTTTAAAGCCGCAGCGGAGCGAGCAGAAAGCCGCAGCAAACTGGTCAACGAATGCCGCAAACGTCCCGCCTCCTCAAGCGGAAATCTTAACGGTTTTACCGCCCATTGTACAAGAACAGGATTTTAGTTTCAGCGCGGATGAAATACGAGCGGCAGGGCGTGGTTTTTTCGGTTCAATCTCGGCCGAACTTGCAGCTGTTATCAACTTTGCTTTCGATAATTACGGCAAACCGAATGCTTATATTGTAGGCAAGGAAGGTACCCTTGCATTTGTTGCGGGTCTTAGATACGGCCAGGGCGAATTAATCTCCAAACGTTTCCCGAAACGCAATATCTACTGGCAGGGACCTTCAATTGGAACAGACCTTGGTTTGACAGGCTCACGTGTCATGGTGCTGGTTTATAATCTCGACCAGCAAGAATCGATTTTTCAGCGTTTTGCCGGTGTAGAAAGCGCTGCTTATCTGGTTGGCGGAGTTGGCATTACGTTTCATAAGCAAGGACCTATCGTACTAGCTCCGATCCGCACTGGTCTCGGCCTACGCATTGGCGCTAACCTTGGTTATCTCAAAATTACACCGCAGCGCCAGCTGAACCCATTTTAAACAAGTGATCTTCTGATGCGGCGTTATAATCTAAAGCCTGCCTCTTGTTCTAAAACCGGCAAGGCCGTCCCTCGGTTGCAAAACAACCTGTCGTGCCAGCAGCACGCAGACCTGCGGCACGATTGAACGTCATAGCAACCAGACAAGCCCCATTAAGAAATGCCGGGATCGCAAGTTTACGGATATCAAAGTATCAGAAAATCTCGTTCACTCGCCAGATCCGACGCTGCCGACTTTTTCATCGGCATCTCAGCATGGCGCTCGTAGCGCACCCCAGGAAATAATACGATCTCGCCGGTGTTGACACGGTTTTCGTCTTTTTTGATGGCCTGTTCAGGCGTCTGCGATGGAGCAAATTTCAAAATCGTGCACATTTTTGATCTCATACAGGCTTATGATAATTTAAGTTCCTCCGCACGTGTGCGAGACCAAATCGTGCACCTGGAGTCATAAACGAATTGCTGCCCAAATGGGTTAACAAATCGCAGTGCACGGTGTTTAGGCCACACTCAGTGTCAAAATTGCACCGGCTGTGAAAAGAGCCTTTCATCTGAGCCATTCGCCAAGCCAATGCCGTCCCTTTTTATCCTCAACCTCGATAATCCAGGCATCGCCATCGAACTGTATCTGGCGATGCAGGAAATCGTCAATTTTTGCCTCGCTAACGCTGACGTCTGGACCATCCAAATGCGCCATCCAAAGCTGCCCGCAAGCCGCTTCGTCCAAACCGCCAGGGGCAGGGCCAAATAACTTGCCTGTACCGTCGAGACAATTGACCTTAATAAAGATTGCACCAGCATCATTATCGCCGTGGCGGACGACAAGTGCTGGCGTCAACTGCGCCTGGCAGTTCCGCAGGTAGGCTTTCACCCAAATCTCTGATTTCAAACGCATGTAAACCTCACAAATTGTGCTGCAAACAGCATTATTCTTCATCTTGCTGCTATATCGCGCCTGGCTTTTCGCTCCCTTGAAACACGCTCAAGCTGTACCAGCAAGCCCTGCGATATCCGCCCCTTGGGTGGTAACCGCTGATAAAGTTCAAACTCCCGAATTGCCGAAAGTGTAGCAGCATCGAGACGGCCTGTGACCTGCACCTCGTCCAAGCCGACTTGCTTCAGCAGACTTTGTATGTGACGCACAACATATCTGGCCTGTGGAGTAATATCCGTATCAGAAGGCGTGGTTTCGAGAGATGTGCCTAACAGTATCATGTGCAGTAAGGTTTCACTCACCTCCCCGGTTAACGGTTGGCGATGCTCGGTCTGATAGTCCATCACAGCGGCGCGCGTATAAATTGTAAGACTGCCGTCCAATTGACCACGGTAATATTTGCGCTCAGCGAGTTCGCGTTGAACTGCGCGAATGAGACTTTGGGAAGGCTGCGGTTTTGCAGCATACCGGTTTGCATCACCGACACCTCCTGCAACGAAAGAACCATATGAAGAATGCTCGCGTGCAGGATATTCTTGCCAGTCGGCGTGCACAGACTGCCTGTTCATGTCCTGTTCTTGCAAGAACAGGACATTGATGAAAACTCCAGCGGACAAAATTAAACAACTTCCCGCCATAATCCGCAAAGCCCTTGAATGCATCGTGCGTCCTTTCAGCGTTAACGCAAACGATCATCCCCATGAGTGGTTAAGTTCAAATTAAACGTCGTGCATTCATACAAAAAATGTTCATTGTCTATCGAAAACCTGCCGCCAGGAGGCCCTTGAAAAATCAGATGGATCGCAACATATGGGCTTCTTCCGCATCCGGCCAGCAGTATCGCGCAATACAATGTGAGGCGAATGGACAGGCTCCACGAGACATCCTGACCTGGAAATTTGCTGAGAAAAAGCAGATATTGTCTGAAGAAATTCAAACCCGAGAGCTTCCCATGTCAATTGATACTATCATGTCCGATTTCGCGTTTCTCGATGAATGGGAGGATCGCTATCGTTATGTCATAGAATTGGGGCGCGCATTGCCCGCACTAAGCGCTGCTGAGAAAACCGACGCAACCAAGGTTCGCGGTTGCGCCAGCCAGGTCTGGCTTGTGAGTGAAAAAGATGTGTCTGATAATCAGGATGATCCCATTCTGATATTCCGCGGTGAAAGCGATGCACACATCGTGCAAGGCCTGATTGCGATTTTGCTGGCAATTTACAATAACAAACATGCCAGCGAAATTCGCACAATCGACACTGAGGCCATTTTTACCAGGCTCGGGCTTACGGATAATTTGACGCCACAGCGCTCGAACGGATTGAAGTCAATGATTCAGCGTATCCGCGACGAAGCTGCAACGGCTTGTTAGGCTTTCCAAGCTAGGCCGTGTCGTCAATTGAGCCAGACAGAGAGCTTTTTTACTCTAACTGCGGGCGATAGTCGTGCGTTGCCCAATGGCGTATCGTGCCACTATCGTCAGCATTGTCGTTCAGAATACCGTAATGCCTTGCCAACTGGCGCAATGCCATTTGCAGGACGACCTTCCCGGATCGCTGCGGCCAGCCGAAATGACGTTCCAATGCGGTTAACTTGGCGTCAAAACAGCAGACATCCATGAGGAGGTTCCTGAATTCCGGCGGCACACTGTTCAGTGCACGGCGCACGCGTTCACGTGCCGCTAAAGTGCCTTCCTGAAAGGTCACACCCTGATTACAGCCTGATTACAGCCTGATCGCGGCTGGCTGCGGCTGCAAGACATGGACCAGTCAGCCGTTGTACGTGGCAGCATGGCGCCACGCATGAAATCCTGCCGCAGGCGATCGCCTGCCCGAAATTCTTCTTCTGAAATCAAACTACGCCCCAACCGGTCGCGGCGCTCGTAAAGCCAGTCCAGCGCACCTTTAGCAGACTTGGATGTACCGCTCATGCCGCGCACCTCGTCTGAATGCTGGTCCCGACCATTTGAACCGTCTGCTCAAGCAATTCAACTGCATGATCAAATTCGAGGTCCTCCCTGCATTCTTCAACAACATGGCAGGCATGGGCAACGGTTGTACGATCGCGCTGAAACATCCTGCCGACTTCGGTCTGCGTAAGCCCGCAGCCAACATGTGCAAGATACATCAAAACCTGACGCGCCCTTGCAATGCTGGCGTTACCGCGCGTTGGCCCGGTCAGTTTTTCAACATCAACTTCAAAGACATAGGCGACGGCCTGCAGCAAAAATTCACGTAATGAGATTTGTGGCTGCCTCCCGGTTGGAACATACTCAAACCAGGTGCGATCAAAATGTATCGATGCGTCCGGGAAAGGATTATGAGTTTGCTGGCTTTGCGAAGTCATATTGATGAAGTCCTTTGCAATTTGAGGTTTGCAGACATTCCCTCAACGCAGAAAAGATCTCAGCCGAAATAAGGATCCAGAAACAATGCTCTCCACGTTTGGGAGGTGTCAGCGTAGGGTCTGCGGCATGCCAAAGCGTGAAGAGTTTAAACATAAGATGAACGGCGGGGATAAGCTGGCATGAACGCAACCAAAATCGAGAAAATGCAATTTTTTAGCCTTCAGCTTTATGTTTCAGGCGCAATTTAACTATACGCTCCACACAGTTGCGCCTGTAATCCGCTGACTTGGCTGAGAAAACTGCAAAGTTTTTAAGTTGTCCCCACTATGTCTGAAAATGGAACATTTCTTCATTAAAAGAAATTCCGGCCGGCACGCATCAACGGTCGCGCCGTGTTCCCAGACCCGTCTTTTTGGCGAGTTCAGATCGTTGACGTGCGTAATTTGGCGCGACCATCGGATAATCTGGGGCAAGGTTCCATTTCTTGCGGTATTCTTCCGGCGACATTTTATACTTAGTGCGTAAATGCCGTTTCAAGGACTTGTATTGTTTGCCGTCTTCAAGGCAAATAATGTAATCGGGAAAAACAGATTTGTTCTTGTTGACCGCAGGCTTCAGTTCCTCGGTGTCGACAGTATCCTGGTCGATATGAACATGAGCTAATGCGTGATAGACATCGGCGATAAGCGCAGGCACCTCCTTAGCATCCAAAACGTTGTTTGCCACATAAGCCGACACAATATGTGCCGTATGCTCGATCAAACCGTTTGACGTTTTCTCAACCATTTGCCGTTCCTGTCGTGTTGGCACTCCAAAAATATCACCGGCGAAACTTGAGTGGCACACACGATCGGCAACGCACTCAAGAGCAACAAAGATCTAATTTCAAATATTAAGAACTATATATATTCCAACTGTCAATATTTCTCAAATAAAATTATAACACCTTATTGATTGGCCTGTCGTGATTGCTTGATTTGACCAATATTACTTTTCAAAAATTTAAATAATCGCTTAGGCCGTGTACGGCCTGCAAGTTTGACCGAAAACAAATTTGCAAGGCAGAATTGCCAAAATATGCGGCATCATCACAGACATGCCCGCTTTGACTTGACATTACCGGTCAATCTGCGGCTATCTTAGTAAACGCAAGAAGTCATGCATTGAAGTCATGTATTAAAGCACAGCACCGGCAAATCATATTGTTGGCTCATGCGTTTGCATTCCTTACGATGGGGAAATTCACGCACGACAGTGCTACAATCAGGGTGATCGATTTTTCATGTTCCGCAGCATATCACTTTGCGTCGTACTTTTTATTTTCTGGATGGCGTTGTCGGGCTACTATGACAACCTCTTCCTTGTCACGGTCGGCGCCGCATCAACTCTCGGCTGCGTGCTGATTGGCCGTTGCATGGGGACAACGGATGTTGAAGGCCATCCCGTATATCTTGTCCCTGCGGTCATTTTTTATTATCCCTGGCTGTTGATCGAGATTGTAAAATCGGCCTGGGCAGTTACGAAAATCATCATCGATCCGCAACTGCCGATCAGTCCGACTATGGCACATATCCGTGCAAGCCAGAAAACCTCAGTTGGAATTGCGACTTACGCAAATTCGATTACCCTGACACCAGGAACACTGACGGTAAAGGTTACAGACCAGGATCTGACGATTCACGCGCTTGTACGTGAAGGAGTGGACGATCTTGAGAAGGGTGTTATGGACGCAAAGGTAACAGCATTCGAGGGCGCAAGTTAAATGTATACATTTGCAACAATCGCAATCATCGCAGCGTTGACCTTGGCCGTAACGCGTGCCGTGAGAGGGCCAACAATTTTCGACCGGATTCTTGCTGGAAACACTGTCGGTACATTGGCAATTTTACTCCTGATTGCCATCGGTTTTCTGTTTGGCCGCCCCGAATGGTTGGATATCGCTCTGACGTACGCGTTTTTGAATTTGATCGCGACGCTTACTATTCTCAAATACGTGCGTTACGACGATCTGGAGTATGACTCCAGTGAAAAGGGGCCAAAATCATGAGCCAAGCCTCAAGTCTGGATTTACTTTACCTGATGATAGATGTCTTAAGCGGCGCTATGATCCTGGCAGGCTCATTTTTCATCATAGTCGGCGCCATAGGGCTGATCCGCATGCCGGATGTATTTACACGCATGCATGCGGTAAGTGTTATCGAAACGATTGGGGCCGGGCTCTTACTGAGCGGACTTATGATTCAGGCTGGCCCGACGCTTCTCGCGCTGAAGCTGTTTTTTGTCTTCGTCTTATTCTTTTTTACCGCACCGGTCGCAACGCACGCTGTCGCGCAGGCCGCGCTGAGCGCCGGCGAGACGCCGCAGCTCAGCGAGGATAGACGTTCCAAAACGGCCGCGGCTACGCCAGTCAACAGCAATGACAATGAAGGAGCCGACGACTGATGGAAGCTTACATCAACATGGTTCTGCTGACTTTGCTGGCCATTGTCACACTTACGATCGTCCGCCAGAGGAATCTCTTTTCTGTGGTCGTCCTCTTCGGGGTCTACAGTTTTCTGATGGCCAGCGTCATGATTGTGCTCGATGCAGTTGATGTCGCACTCACCGAAGCCGCAGTTGGCGCAGGAATTTCCACGGTTGTCCTGATTGGAACGCTGCATATCACGGGCTCTGAGGAAATGCGCCCCTCACGTTTGGCGCTGCTGCCCATTGTAACTGCTGCCGCGACGGGTGCCATATTAATCTGGGGGACTTATGATTTACCGGAATTCGGAAAAGCCGATGTCCCTATCAATACGCATGTTGCCCCATTCTATCTTGAACAGAGTATTCCGCTGATGGGCGTGCCGAACGTTGTCACCACAATTCTGGCTAACTTCCGAAGCTTTGACACACTCGGAGAGACAACCGTGATCTTCACTGCCGGACTTGGCATCATGCTCCTCCTCAGGCACAAAAGTCGCAAAGAAGCCAGCAAAATTCTGAAGAAGGATGTTGTTTTCCGCGTTATCATCAAGCTGATCATTCCATTCATCATGCTTTTTGCATTTTACGTGCATTTCCATGGTGACTACAGTCCGGGCGGCGGATTTCAGGCCGGTGTGATGCTTGCCGGAGCTGTCATACTTTACTCCATCATCTTTGGCGCTCATGAAGCACAACGTGTCGTACCGCAGTCCGTAGCAGCCTTTATGATTCCCCTCGGCGTGCTGATATATGCCGCAACCGGTGCTATTTCGTTCATCTACGGCCAGAACTACATGGATTACACCGCACTTGCCAGCTACCCCAAGGACGCCCACCATCTTGGCATCATTCTCATAGAACTCGGTGTTCTGATCACGGTTGCAAGCACCATGCTTTCCATTTTCTACGCGTTCGTTGAACGGAGGCACTAATGGATATTCTCGAGAGGATCGCTCTTCATTACAATTACGTGATCATGATTTTTCTTATGATCTCAGGCCTTTATATCGTAATCGCGAAAGGGAACATGGTGAAAAAACTGGTTGGTTTATCATTGTTCCAAACTTCAGTTTACTTGCTCTATATATCGCCTGCTAAAATTATCGGTGGCACGGCGCCCATACTTGACGAAAAGTATAAGATCTACTCGAATCCACTGCCACATGTTTTGATGCTCACCGCAATCGTTGTCGGCGTCGCGACAATTGCCCTCGGCCTTGCGCTTGTTGCACGCATACATGAGGCCTATGGCACGATTGAGGAAGACGCAATCCTGGAAAACGACACGAAAAATCCCGATCAAGATAATGTCAGCGGGGAAGATCAATGAGTTCCGCTGCAGGGTATTTTGTATTGAGCGAGCACTTGCCCGCCCTCATAGTCGTGACACCGATGATCGGCTCCACGCTGGTCGCTATTCTGCCCCACAGCCGTCTGGCCTGGGGCCTGTCACTGGTCATCGCATGGTTGCTGCCGGTCTTTTCAGCCATGCTTTTGATCAAGGTTCTTGACGGCAGCACGGTTTCCTACGCGCTTGGCGGCTGGCCGCCACCCTTCGGCATCGAATACCGCGTCGATATCATCAATGCATTAACGCTGCTTCTTATCTCAAGCATCGGCGCTATTGTGATGCCTTATGCGTTGCGTTCTGTCGAGCACGACATCGAAGACCGTAACCAACCATGGTTTTATGCTGTCTATCTACTCTGCCTTTGCGGTCTGCTCGGCATGACGGTAACAGGTGATGCCTTCAATATCTTCGTCTTTATGGAGATTTCCTCACTGGCAACCTATATTCTTATTGCTATGGGACGCCGGCGGGAAGCCCTGCTGTCTGCATACCAGTACCTCATCATGGGGACCATAGGTGCAACGTTTTACGTGCTGGGCGTTGGCCTGCTCTACATCGTCACCGGCAGTCTTAACCTCGCCGACATTGCAGACCGCATCGGCCCGGCGATGGCGGAATATTCACGCCCGACAATGGCTGCTCTCGCATTTATACTTGTCGGTATAAGTTTGAAGCTGGCGCTTTTCCCGTTACACGCATGGCTCCCGAATGCTTATGCTTTCGCACCGTCATTTGCGACGATTTTTCTGGCAGCTACTGCAACCAAAGTCGCCGTATATATCCTGCTACGTCTATACTTCTCGGTTTTCGGAGCTGCGATATCCCTCTCACAACTACCGGTGACCGAGGTTCTTCTGGCGCTGTCCCTGGCGGCGATGTTCATTGCCTCGCTGCTTGCCATTTATGAAGACAGGATCCAGAAAATGCTTGCCTATTCGTCGGTTGCGCAAATTGGGTATATTACCCTGGGCATCGCAATCGCAAACGATGCCGGCCTCACCGGCTCGATTGTCCATCTTGTCAATCACGGGATTATGAAAGCTGCGCTGTTTGCTGCGATCGGCGCTGTCGCATTCCGCATCGGCACCGACAAACTCAGCGAGCTCGGTGGCCTCGGCACCAGAATGCCTGTGACTATGGCGGCATTTGTGATTGGCGGCCTCAGTATCATAGGCGTTCCAGGCACTGTCGGTTTTGTATCCAAATGGTATCTCGGCGTTGGTGCCGTCAATGAAGGCTGGTGGCAGATTGCAGTTGCCATGATGATAAGTTCTCTGATCGCAGTCATTTATATCGGCCGCGTCATTGAGGTGGCTTATTTCAAGCCTGTCAGCGAACGTTGTGGCGAAGCCAAGGAGCCGCCGCTCAGCATG
>CAWUIN010000024.1:0-32497 GCA_963922535.1 uncultured Hyphomicrobiaceae bacterium
TTATTTCTCGACCGCATGGTAAACTTGTTACCTCCCGCGTTGCAACCATGTCAGAGCGAGATGTTTGGGAGCTAAAAATTTCTTCTATTGGTTGCACTTTTACTGCAAGCATGCCGCCGATGTTTGCTCGCCATGCACCAAACCAGCCGATTAGAAAAGCTACAAACAGGGTCGTCACAGCGCGTCCTGGTGAAATGCCATAGCCAAAAGTAATATCGAATAACGCTCTGTCAGGCACACGATAGATGCGCCCGGTCTTGCGGACATAGCGTTTTTGCGCCAATTTCACACGACGTGCATCCGCATCAAGGCCAATGGCAGCAAACGCATCTGCCGCCTGTTGATAGGGTTGGCTGCGAAATGTTTCACGATTAATCAGCAAACGTCCGAAACAACCGCGAGGATAAGGGCGCTTAAGCCATGTGAGCCGCTGACGTGCGGGGCCGGGATAGTATCTCAGTGTCCATATCAAAATGCTTTCCCAAATAAATTGAATATAGGCTGCCAATATCATTAAAAGGTGCCTAATTGTATGGGCCTCTTTCCAATAGATTCGTGCCTCATCAAGCGCCGTTGTATGCGTAACATCCCTTGTTGATGGAAGCGTATAAACAAAGCCATCCATTTGCAGAAGAACCCGTTTTGGCCCCCATGGCAACAGGCTTTGTTTGTTGCCACGCCAAACATCTTGAAGCAGGCCGACCCGCGTTGCCCTGAGGCGGATTATAGTATTTGCCACATCCTTGACTTCCATGTGGTGTGCTCGCAGACGCCGCGCGATGGAAGTCGTCTCAAAATTCAAAAGCAACTGTCTTTGTTTTGTGCCAGGGCGATGGTGATCTGATGGCATGGGGTGTATATGAAGTTCGCTCCAGCTCACGTCACCATTAATGGTTGCACCAGCCAGCGATGCATCACCATGAATCTCCGTCTTTTGTTGCGCCCTTTCAAATCCCTCGCCGGGTACGCCAAACGAGACATCCCCGGCGACCGTTGCGCGCTCCATATCGATGGCGCGATCAGAACCCAGCACAGCGGATTTGCCATTATCCCCGGCCTTTTGCGCAGGCATCTCGGTTGCCTTGAAAATCCCTCCATCAAAACGCACGGAGCCGTTGATCACTGCTTGTCTGAGGCAAATGCAGCCCATCGCCTTAAAGCCATCCGCTAAGCGGACGCCACCTTTAATGTCTGAGCCTTGCACGGATAGCGCATAACCATCGGCCGCTTCAACCTCTGCGCGGTCAGCCCAAACATTGCCGCCAATGGTGCTGTTGCGGATGACTACACCGCCTTGGACGTAGACACCTTCCGTCAGGTAAACGGAGCCACCAATATGCGTTTCGGTCAAGCGAAGCGCATAGCGGTAATCGTTTTTGATACTCTCATCCTTAGGATCCTGAGATAAGCCATATAATTTAGCACCTTGCGCGTAGATATTGCCGGCAATCCGACCGCTGCGAACGTTGATAAACGCGGTTTTACTGCCTTCCATCGGATGAACTCGACTAATATCAAGTTCACCGTCGATGATAACACCGCGAGCTTCCAGACCGATAATCGCTGTGTCCTGGAGTATGAGCGAAAACAACCGGCTATCAGTCACATCAATAATTTCTTCGACGTGGCAGCTGATCAAGGATAACCCTGGTAATGCCGTCCCCCCACGGCCTGAAGCGCCAGCCAGGTTCAACGCGCCCTGAATGCATGCTCCTTTGATGCGCATTCCAGAACGGCCGCGTGACTTGTCTAAATCAAGGCCGAAGAAAATCTCGCGAAGATTCGCAGCCCGCAACAACGGCTGAGTGCCAAACTGGTCTATAGCGTCTTGGAGAGTGAAATCTGCAGGTTTATTCTCATTAATGCAATTTTCAACATGACGTTCGCAATCAGTGTGATTGAGCATTGCCTATTTCCTCTCACTCAACGACATCGTGACAGCCTGTCGCCTGTCTGGCTTTTCATTTTAAAGCACACGGCCGTGCTTATCGAATGGGGCTCTGTCGCGATGTGCACTGCACCTGACAAAATACGAAAAACGCTCAAATCTCGTGATCCACCCGACGACAGGTTTTAAGATAATTATCTCAGGCATTAAGATGCGGAGAAAAAAACGGTAGAATGGAGCATGTTGTGTTACTGTAGTTCTGAACTATAGTGAGCATTTATGACAGTTGCTTGATAACTGCTGATTGGATTGCCGCCCCAAAAGGCAAAAAGGCCGCGAATGGCGAATAGTCTTAGGTGTATGGCAATTGGCTGCCGGCATGCGGAACCGTGAGAGCATGTCTTCAGAGGATATTTTGCGATGCTTTCAAATATGGCGCCTCAATTTAATTTTGATCTGGGAGACATCGCAGATCAGTTGCGCGACACGGTGCAGTCTTTCACTGCGGATCGTATCGCGCCAATTGCCGCCGAAATCGATCAAAAAGATGAGTTTCCACGTTATCTATGGCCTGAGATGGGGGCATTGGGCCTGCACGGCATAACGGTTGAGGAGGAATTTGGCGGCATTGGCCTTGGATACCTTGAACATTGCATCGCCGTTGAAGAAATCTCCCGCGGTTCTGCCTCAATTGGCTTATCGTATGGCGCACATTCTAACCTATGTATAAATCAAATCCGCCGCAACGGTTCCATGGCGCAAAAGCATCGGTATCTGCCAAAACTGATTTCCGGAGAGCATGTGGGAGCGCTTGCGATGTCGGAAAGCGGGGCCGGTTCCGATGTTGTCTCAATGAAACTGCGCGCGGATAAAAAAGGAGAGCGTTATCTCCTGAATGGCACCAAGATGTGGATTACCAACGGGCCTGGCGGCGATGTCCTGGTTGTCTACGCCAAGACGGATCCCGAGGCCGGGGCACGCGGGATTACAGCGTTTATTATCGAGAAGGATTTTCCTGGTTTTACGGTTGCACAAAAACTCGACAAACTTGGCATGCGCGGCTCCGAGACGGGTGAATTGGTGTTCGACAACTGCGAGGTGCCTGAGGAAAACGTGTTGGGCGAAGTTGGCCGCGGCGTTAATGTTCTCATGAGCGGTCTTGACTACGAACGTGCCGTGCTGGCTGCCGGGCCGTTGGGGATCATGCAGGCAGCCATGGATATTGTCATGCCCTACGTCCATGAGCGCAAACAGTTTGGACAGCCGATCGGCGAGTTTCAATTGGTCCAGGGCAAGATTGCCGATATGTATGTCGCCCTGAACTCATGCCGCTCCTATGTCTATGCCGTTGCCAAGGCCTGCGATCGCGGCGAAACCACACGCCAGGATGCAGCCGGGGCGATACTGCTGGCGGCAGAAAAGGCAACCCAGGTGGCACTCGATGCGATCCAGCTTCTTGGCGGGAATGGTTATATCAACGATACTCCGACCGGGCGCCTTCTCAGGGACGCGAAACTTTACGAAATAGGTGCCGGAACCAGTGAGATCCGCCGGATGTTGATCGGCCGTGAGTTATTCGCCAGGACGGCATGATAACAGGACGGCATTAGATTACGGGATATATAGACAAGACAGCCCAATGAGCCAGGACCATCGATTGAGGACACACCGTCAGGACTGCCGCGACTTATCAAGACCCATGACTATTCCCTGGCCCCCTCTGCTGTTGATTAGCGCAATCGCTGGAGCTGTGTTGCTCGAATGGTTGCTGCCCTTGAATTGGCCTGGTTATGGCGATATGCCAGCCCGCCTTGTGGGGCTTGGCATTGGCGTTGCCGGGCTGCTGTTAATCGGCTGGGCTGCTTATCACCTGTACCGTGCCCGCACAACAATTCTTCCGCATAAAGGTGCGTGCGCTCTTGTGAGAAGCGGCCCCTTCGCCCGCTTTCGCAACCCTATATACCTCGGCGACGTCATGCTTCTGCTGGGGGCTGCAGAACTTACACAGAATATCTGGTTCATTGCCTCCGCGGCCTTGTTCGCCGTTAGCGTAACTTTTCTTGCAATCGTACCTGAAGAGCACCACCTGGAACAAAAATTCGGCGAAGAATACCGTGCATATAAAGCACGTACGCGCCGGTGGATTTGATTTAACCGTAATCAGGTCATAAACTGGAACATATTAATTTATAAAATTCCACGACTTGATCGGGAAATTGCCTGATTTGACTGCATTTTTGTTTAGTAAAGTCAATGAATTTTTGAAGATACAGGTGAAATCTATGCGGGTTTTCATTCAACGGCGCAGTCAATTGATTTCAATGGCATTGCTTGCAGTTGTAGCTGCTGTCGTACCAGTATACGCCCAAACTGCACAATCAGATCACATTTCAGAATGGCTTAGCGCCAATCCATCTAACGGCGTTAGAAAAACGCAATCTGAGCTTGATGCTATCGCCCAGCCTGACACGGCGGTTGACGGCCTGCAATCTAATCAACAGCAAACTGCCGATCCGCGCGCTGGCGATGAAAATTATGAGCAGGCCAGGCGACTGATGGCTGCTATCGATGCCATTCTCCTGGAGACTGCAGACGAACGCGCAACATCGAAAAAGCTACCGTCCAGGAATGAGTTTTTGCTGCCGCCTATATGGACGGAAACCAAGGAAGACCGTGACGATAAGGTGCGCGATCTGCTCGATGCCGCGCTCGGAATTGTCTCCAACGTTCCCGTGATGGACTTACAGAAACGGATCGAACAACGCCGTAAATCAATTAATGAACTCAAAGACCGCATTGCCGAGTGGCGTGAAAAACAACTATCGGCACCGCAAAACTCGATTATGCCTGGTGTTGTTGCCGATACTATTTCGAGTCTTGGCCAGCAGATCATCGACGCAGAAAAACGGATCGCAGAGAACAAAGAAGATATTGAGATAACCAAGGGCGAAATCCGTTCTGCACTCAGAAAATCGGGCATTAAGCTTTCCGACGAACAGGTCGACATGCTGATTGGCGGCGTCTTGTCAAGCGACCTTGTGCGTCTGGTGGCTGCATTTAGTTCAGCCAAGCTGATCGATCAGCAACTCGGTGAGCGTATGGCTGCAAGCGGCGAGAACATTAAGACTGCACGCAAATATTTTGCCATGCATGCAGCGCTGTTTGCGATGCTCGTCCATGCCCAGGATACCGTTATCGAGAAAATCGATAATAATTATCTGCCTAAACTGCGCGCAGTTATGGACGATTTACACCAGGCGCGCCGCCAGACACGAGAGCTTCTTAAAGGGCAAAATCGCCCGGACCAGAAGCGTATTCTGGAGGAAAACCTGCGCAGCCAGACGCTGGCAGAGCAGGCGGCAGAGCGTTATCGTGATTATTTGCTGCAACAACGCCAGCAGATCGCAGCTGCGCGCAAGCGCTCTGCCCACGATCTGTCAATCGCAGATAACACCTACGCGACTGTTGAAGCAAGTTTTCAACTTCGTAATCTCATGAAGAGTACACAATCAACGTTTGAGGCACTTCAGAAGATGGAAGCGCCAACATTCGAGCAAATTTTCAAGAATGAGGAGTTGCGCCGCGAATTTGAAAATTTAACGAAGAAGCTGGAAGTACCGACCAGTTGAGGGCACAACCGCTTGTCAGCGCACTTCACATGTCAGATAATACGAATATGAGTGTTACGAGACAAAATAAACCGGCATTAACTTTACGTAAATTCTGAAATAATGTTGCAGATAATAGGAGGCTTCTGTTGCCAGGTGCCTCCCGAACCCCGCCTAAACATGCTAGCGCCTAGGACTTTATTCGAGCTTTAGGACATTGCTTAAGCAGCAACGGCCTGTGGCTCAGCATAGTTGTCGTTTGCAACTATTAAAATGACCCGATAACGGCGGTATCATGCCGAGCGAAAACACACCTTTTACACCCTCGTCGATCCTGTTTCGCCCCCGCCAAAGCCCGCGATCATATGGGAGCATGATCTTTTGCGGGCTTTGGTGGAGGCGCCGGGTACTGCCCCCGGGTCCGATGAGCTTATTATGATGGCCATTTATCGCCATAGTCAGACGAATCTGACATTGTAGATATAGCATTTGAAGTTGGAAAAAAAAAGTAACAGCAAGAGATAAAGATAGCCGATGGGTTGCCCTGGATATTCATCTGTCAACGTTTACACAATATCCGGTTCGATCCGATTTGCGCAATTTGCTTCATTTTCGCAAAATCTGGCTCGTTTTTCGCTTCTCGTTTTTCGCAGGGTGAATTTAACACGATAAATTTCACCAGACACAAATGTTAACAAAGAGATAAGATAATGCCTGCTCGCAATTCTGCTCAAAGATCAACCGGCGCTATGCCTTCACAACGGCAGTTACGCGTCGGGGAACTTGTGCGTCATAAACTTTCGCAGATGTTAGCGCGTGGCGAGGTCCACGATGACGTTTTATCGGCGCACGTTGTAAGTATTCCGGAGGTCCGTATGAGCCCGGATCTCAAGATCGCGACTGTCTATGTAATGCCTCTCGGCGGCGGCGATGTGGACGAAGTCCTTGTAGCATTGAACGCAAACCGCAAGTATATTCGAGGTGAAGTGGCCCGCGCGGTTGCTCTAAAGTTTGCACCGGATATGCGTTTTCGCGCAGATGACACGTTTGATGAGGCAATGCGTATTGATGCTCTATTGAATAGTCCGAAAGTCCGCCAGGATATCAAATCCAGTTAGGACCAGTTGTCAGTTGAGCCAGGCGACAGCCGAAACAGTTTCACCTGATTTTATCGATGGGGGTGAATTTTCCCTCTCGTGCAGGTGGGCTTGCTTTATGCGACGTTGCGCAGCACATGCCGCACGTAAATGCGGCTTGGTTCTCATAGCTGTTTTAGGGCGCCCTGCAAGATAAACGCTTCAATTCTCTGAGCCAAAGCCGCACATCGCAGGCCACTCCCCCCAAAATTGAAGCGTTTATTTTGCTGGGTACGCTTAGCAGCCCCAAATTTTCTTGATTGGGCTTGATTAAACAAATGACACGTCGCAGAAAAGGCCGCCCTGTCCACGGGTGGCTGATACTCGATAAGCCTTTGGAAATGACATCCACCCATGCTGTCGGCAAGGTCAAACGCCTATTCGGTGCGCAGAAAGCCGGACATGCCGGTACGCTGGACCCTCTGGCAACAGGGATATTGCCAATGGCACTCGGTGAGGCAACCAAAACGGTTTCCTTTGCGATGGATGGCCCAAAGGCCTATCGCTTCACGGTGCGCTGGGGCATAGAAACAAGTACGGACGACGTCGAAGGCGAGGTGCTTCGGATGTCGCAGGCACGCCCCACGCAGCACGCCATTGAGGCGCAGCTTCAGAATTTTCTCGGCGCGATAATGCAGGTGCCACCGCGTTTTTCCGCCATCAAGGTCGGCGGAAACCGTGCATACGATCTAGCCCGCGATGGTGAACAGCTTGAGCTTGCCGCCCGCGAGGTGAGCATTGAGCAATTAAAACTCGTTGCGATGCCGAACGATGATAGCGCGGTCTTCGAAGCCATTTGCGGCAAGGGCACATACGTGCGGGCAATTGCCCGCGACCTTGGCCGGGCGCTTGGCTGCTTCGGCCATGTTATTCATTTGCGGCGGACAAAGGTTGGGCCATTTATCGAGAAGGACGCCTGGACGCTGGAAGCGCTGGAGAATTTGACTGAGAAACACGCTGCTGAACATTCCGAGACCAGCTTGCCGGCAACCGTTTTGCTGCCCATTGAGACAGCGCTCGGACATCTGCCTCATCTGGAACTATCGTCGTCTGACGCCGCCCGCATTGCTCAAGGCCAGAGCATATTCATGCGCGGACGTCATACGCCGGTTATGAGCGGTCTGGCCTACACAAGCTTCAAAGGTAAGGTTCTCGCGCTTGTGCAAATCGAACGCGGCGAGGTACGCCCGACACGGGTGTTTAATTTCGGGAAGTGATAGCAGGATCAACCGATTGTTGAAAAAGTCCTCGCTTTCCTTGCTATTTCATGTATAAGCTTATTTGTTAGGCTTGGTGTATAATATCATAGCCTTACTCAGGCGTTGTCGAGTGCTATAATCTTGTGCTCACCATTTCTCCTCGAAAATAGCATTGCGTATGCGTATTGCTGCTTTCGAACGCGACAAAGCTGGACGACATCCTGGCATTAGTTGCGTTTGGGCAAACGCCTTCCATTAATAAATTTCTCAAGAAAGGACGTGCAGATGTCGGTAACGGCTGAACGTAAAGCCGAAATTATCCAGAATAATGCGACCAAGGCAGACGACACCGGATCGCCGGAAGTGCAGATCGCAATATTAACAGAGCGTATCAACAATCTGACCGAGCATTTTAAGATGCATAAGAAGGATAACCATTCGCGTCGCGGCCTCTTGAAAATGGTCAGCCTGCGCCGCAAGCTCCTCGATTATGTGAAGTCGAAGGACGAGGGCCGTTATAAAGGTATCATCCAGAAATTGGGTATCCGCCGCTGATGTGGCGGCCCGGATACCATCGGGCCATAGTGCACGCTATGCAACGCGCGCAATACCGGTTTGGTCCAAGCTCCGCCGGTATGGCGCGCGTTTGCGTATGTTGGAATGAGTAGAAAGTTTACCAGGGGTCTGAGATCGCAAGCCCCGGCATGAGACCTGGATGACCCAGGCAAAGGCACGATCAAGCAATGTTGATGTGGTGCCCACGACGTAAAATAGAAGATAGCAACGAAGACGAAAGACGCATTATGTTTGACATCCATCGAGTGGAAATCGAGTGGGGTGGCCGCAAGTTAAAGCTTGAGACCGGTCGTATGGCGCGCCAAGCCGATGCTGCCGTATTCGCCCAGTACGGTGAAACCAGTGTTCTTGCAACGGTGGTCGCCGGCAAGAGCGCCCGCCCCGGCGTCGATTTTTTTCCACTTACCGTTAATTATCAGGAAAAAGCCTACGCCGCCGGCAAGATCCCGGGCGGCTTCTTCAAGCGTGAAGGGCGCCCGACGGAAAGAGAAACCCTAATCTCCCGCCTCATTGACCGGCCGATCCGGCCATTGTTTGTTGAAGGCTTTAAAAACGAAACACAGCTTATTGTGACTGTGCTTTCTTATGACAACGAAAATGACCCCGATATCCTGTCGATGGTTGCTTCAAGCGCCGCGCTGACATTGTCAGGCCTGCCGTTTCTCGGTCCCATCGGCGCCGCCCGCGTTGGCAAACTGGACGGCGAATTCGTTCTCAATCCGCTGATTGATGAAATGGATGCAACAGATCTCGACCTTGTTGTGGCTGGCACGGAAGATGCTGTGATGATGGTGGAATCTGAGGCGAAAGAGCTGCCAGAAATGGAAATGCTGGATGCCGTGATGTTCGGCCACAAGCATTTCCAGCCGATCATCGATGCTATAATCAAGCTGGCAGAGACGGCGGCCAAGGAGCCATGGGACGTTGAACTGCCGGATAAAAGCAAATACACAGAAAAAACGAAAGAACTTGCCGAGACGGATCTGCGCGATGCTTTTGCAACAGTGGAAAAGCAGGCCCGGCAAGATAAAATCAGTACTGCCAAAAAGAAAGTCTTTGAGACTATGATGCCAGCCGAGGACGACGGCACGGAAGCTGTCCTGCTGGGCGATGTGTTCAAAGAACTCGAAGCCGATATCGTTCGCGGCAACATCCTCAAGACCAGCCAGCGCATCGATGGCCGTGACTTGAAAACCGTCCGCCCCATTTTGGCGGAGGTGAATGTGCTCCCGCGCGCGCATGGTTCTGCGCTTTTCACTCGTGGCGAAACGCAGGCGCTTGTCGTCACCACACTCGGCACCGGCGATGATGAGCAATACGTCGATGGCCTGGATGGGACGCGTAAGGAGCGCTTTATGCTCCACTATAATTTTCCACCTTTTTCCGTGGGTGAGACGGGCCGTATTGGTTCACCTGGCCGCCGCGAGATTGGCCACGGTAAGCTGGCCTGGCGTTCCATTAATCCGCTGCTTCCTGAGGCGGATGACTTTCCTTATACCGTGCGTATCGTCTCAGAAATCAATGAGTCGAACGGCTCCTCGTCAATGGCCAGTGTCTGCGGTGCATCACTCGCGATGATGGATGCGGGAATCCCGCTCAAGCGCCCTGTTGCTGGCATTGCGATGGGACTGATCAAGGAAGGCGAAGACTTTGCGGTGCTCACTGACATCCTTGGCGATGAAGATCATCTGGGTGACATGGATTTTAAGGTTGCCGGCACCACCGAAGGTATAACATCGCTGCAGATGGATATCAAGATCACCGGGATCACGGCCGAGATCATGAAGGTTGCCCTTGAGCAGGCCAAAGAAGGCCGCATGCACATTCTTGGCGAAATGGCCAAGGCACTGGGCAGCGCCCGCGATGACATTGGCGATCATGCGCCACGCATCGAAACGATTACTATCCCGACCGATAAAATTCGCGAGGTTATCGGTTCAGGTGGTTCCGTGATCCGTTCCATTGTTGAGGAAAGCGGCGCCAAGATCGACATCGATGATGATGGAACCGTCAAAATTGCCGGCACCAGCCGCGAAATTATTGATGCCGCCCTGTCACGGATCAAATCGATCACATCAACGCCTGAAGTTGGCGAAATCTACAAGGGCAAAATCGTTAAGTTGATGGACTTCGGCGCTTTTGTAAACTTCTTCGGCCCAAAGGACGGGCTGGTCCATATCTCGCAGCTGACCAATGAGAGCCGTCCCAACCATCCAAGCGAGGTCGTCAAGGAAGGCCAGGAGGTCTACGTCAAGCTCTTAGCCATTGAGGACCGCGGCAAGGTACGCCTGTCGATGAAAGTGGTCGACCAGCAAACGGGCCAGGAAATTCCACGCGAAGAGGGCCAGGACGACGACGACGCAACCGAAAATAGCGGCGGTGAGCGCCGTGAACGCCGCGGTGGCACGCGGCGGCGGCGCGAGCGCGTTGAAGGTTGATTACATAACGTGATTACATAGCGGCGGCCACTCTGGCTGCCGCAACCTCCGGCATATTTCACAACCCAACCTTACTCACGTGATGTGATACGTAGTGCGGCTGCTGCCGTACGCGCAAAGAGGTGTGGCCTATACATGTCTTCCACCAGCGCAGCCGGGTGCACGAAAGTGCCGGGTGTCACTGCGCGGACAATGTAGGCCACCGTGGCCTCTCTGTGCTTATCGCCTGTCTCCAGGAAATCAAAAGCCGCTACGAAACGATCATCGCGGAACTCAGTGTGGTTGGGATGAACCTGGGTTTTAAGCCAGGGCAATACCTTAATGTCGGCACTGTAGATCAGACGCGGATTTTCGATTTCAAAACCAGCAGGCAGCCGGTCAACGAGCAGAACCCGGCCGCCTGGATCATCCGATTTGATTTTCAGAACAGCGACAAAGCGCTCGCCCTGCTTGACGGCCTCAGATTTACCGTCGCTGGTGCCGATTTTCGTGGGCTGGCCATCCAGCGTGTAATAGGTGCGAGAGATCGTGAACCCCTGTGCTGCAGAGGGCTCCGGCGTCAGGGCGGTGCCCATGACGGAAATGACCGCATCCGTGGCAGCCTGCCCGACGTTTGCAATCTTCAATGGGCCCTCTTGCAGCGCAGCCGCGGTCAGCGTGCGGTTGAGATGGCCAGCGCGACGCTCGCCATTGATGTCGAGGCTAACAGCCTGGGCATCATCCAATACCGCATTGGCGGCAAGCAGCATCCAGGCCTGCTCTTGCGTTGACGTATGAGTGCGTGCAGTAAATGCATGTGCCAGAACTTCAGCCAGCCTTGCCCCTGCTGCTGGCATGATGCGCACTTCCGAGGCCAATGTGAGGACCGCGGCTCCATCACGCAACGCCGATCCATAGTCGTTCCGCAGACCTGTGACGCTGAGGTCCTTAAGATCGGCCAGGGCAGCGGCGAAAGCCCGCTCGGCACGCGCCTTATCGCCCATCATGGCAAGAGCAGCACCAATCTGCGCCTTGGCCAGCGGCGTTCCGAAGCGCTCAAGCCGCGCATCGGCATAGTAGCGCAACTCGCCAATCGGCGCCCGGCCGTTAAGGGCTAGCACGTAGAGCGCGTAGGCGCGATTTTCACCGCCGATTTTAAAATCAGAAACGTAACTGACGTAATTCTGCAAGCGGTCCAGCGCATTCCGGAACTTGGCCTCATCCACATCGAAACGTGCCTTGCGGGCACGCGACAGGAAGTCCGTGACATACGCGGTCAACCAGATGTCGGCATTGCCAGGCTGCCAAACGCCAAAACCGCCAGTACTGTCCTGCATCGAGTAAAGATGTGCAATAGCCTCCTGAATACGTTCACGCACCTTTGCATCACCTTCAGAGCCACCCTGCTCTGCAAGGGTGCTCGCATAGAGGAGCGGTAACGCGCGGCTGGTGGTTTGCTCTGCGCAGCCATAGGGGTAACTTTCCAGCTGAGTGAGTAACGCTGGCACATTAAAGCGTGCAAGTGGGCCGACGCTCAGGGAAATCTGCGCCTGCCCCGGCACCATATCGCTCAACAGATCCTGGGAGATGTTAAGCGAACCGCCATTGGCCCGCAATGCGGTAACGGTGACACGGCGGACATCACGCGCCGGCGCCTTGACGTCAAACAGCAAATCCCGTGAGATGTCGATACCGCCGGGCCCAGTCACGCGCACCTCATAGGCGACGCGGCCGAGATGCTGTGGGGCAAGCGTGAAGGCAAGCGCGTGACGCGCGTCCGCCTTAAGATCAACTTCTGCCTTAAAGACCTCGCCTGTCACCGCGGTTTGTGACAAAGCCCGTTGCGTGATGTTTTCTTTAACGTGCTCCCCTTCATACGTGCGCATCACGCGCACCTTATAAGTATCGTCCGGGCCTTCGATGTTGTGAAGGGCAAGCTGCAGGCGCGCCTGGTCCCCAAGCGTTATAAAGCGTGGACCGGACACCGTGAGCGCAACCGGATCGCGGACGATAATGTCCTTTACAGCATGCCCCAGCTGCGCAGTGCTCCAGGCAACCGCCATGACACGAACCGTGCCATTGAAGTCTGGCAGATCGAACTTCACCTCGGCCGTGCCATCGGCAGCAGCCTTAACGATACCGGAAAACAGCGACAGCGTCTCCTCGACGGGCGGATTACCCTCCAGGCCTGCGCTTGCACCGTCGCCGCCGGATCTCAGGGTGCCGCGTTCAGCGCGCATTCCGTCAATCAGGCGACCGTAAAAGTCACGATATTCAACGCCAAGCAGGCGCTGAGCGTAAAACCACGTTTCAGGCGCCGGTGTCTTGAAACGCGTCAGATTAAGCACGCCAACATCAACGGCTGCCACCGTGACATAGGCCGTTTCCCCCTGTTTCAGTCCATCAAGACGAACCGGCACCTTAAGTGCCGTACCTGAACCTACCTTATCAGGGAGCTCCATGTTAACACTCAATGTCCGCCGGCTTTGGTCAATGCCAAGCCAGGCGACACCGAGCGTGCGCTCCGGCATCCGTTTGGCTTCGATATCCATAGCCCGGTAGAGTGTCGCAACAATATAAACGCCGGCCCCCCAGTCCTGTCCAACCGAAATCTCAATCTCATCGTCGCCCGCCTTGATCATGACATCGCGGGTCGAGATCAGACCGTTGCCGACGACGCTGATCATCGCACGCCCACCGAAGCGCGAGGAAATTTTCAGCTTGGCCGTGTCGCCGGCAAGATAGCTTTCCTTATCAAGCGCGACGGGCAGAACCTCCGGGCTGTCTGCATCTTCGCTGGCATACCAGCCGGCAGTAAACTGATAGCTTGAAGCAGGACCGTTCACATCGCTTGAGCGCACATCCAGCCTGTAACGGCCCCATTTGACCGCAGCAGAAATCTGGCCGGCCACATCACGGGATGTCGCCAGTTTGCCGTCCGCCACCTTACGCGGGATCGTCACAGCATCGTAAGCCCAGGTGCCGTCACGCTTATACCATTGCCAGCGCTGTTCAAGTCTGACCAGTTCCCACTCAATATTCTCAAGTTCAGAGCGCTGGCCCTCGCTATCCAGCGAAATTACATCAAACGCCGCGGTTGTATCCTCTTGCAATGCAGCGCCTTCGAATAATGGTTTG
This sequence comes from uncultured Hyphomicrobiaceae bacterium, assembly GCA_963922535.1. Lineage (GTDB taxonomy): Bacteria > Pseudomonadota > Alphaproteobacteria > Rhizobiales > Hyphomicrobiaceae > Tectiglobus. The sequence goes on from CAWUIN010000024.1 coordinate 13,963, forward strand.
ATACCAATACGATCAACCCGGGCTGCAACCGGAATGCGCAGCGTGCGTTCGATTGAGCGGCCACCTGGCTCCAGCATGCGCACCACAACGCGTGCCTCAAGTGGCTTTGCCGTCTGTGGGATTTGCGGCAGTGCAACAGAAAGCGCGGCATGCCCATTCGCATCGGTACGGCCCGGCTTTTCCAGTGCTTGCTGTTCCTGGTCAATACGCTCAGAGGCAAGACCGAAATTATAGCCCTCGTAGCCAGGCACATCTTCTTTTGAGGCCTTAACGATGACTTCTCCTTCCAGCCCCAGATTGGCTGCCGGTGCACCGTAAAGAAACCGGCCTGCAACTTTTACTGTGCCGGTCTCACCCGGGAGCAGCTGTTTTTGCGCCGCCTTAAGTTGCAGAGCCAATCTTTCGGGCACAAACTCCTCAACCAGAAAGGACTGCGATGCGAGGGCCCTGGCCTTCGGGTCGGCGTAAAGATGCACGCGCCACGTTCCGGTCATCGCCGATCCCGGCACGATCAGTGAAGCGGTTCGCCCGCCGCCGCCCTGATCCTGCAGGACAAAACGGCTAAACTCAACGCCGTCAGGGCGTTCGATGACCATCGTGACCGGAAGCGTGAGGCCAACACCTTTGGCATCGCGCACAAGAGCGGTAAGATTGGCTTCCTCGCCTGGCCGGTAGACGCCCCGCTCGGTATAGATGTAGGCATCGACAGGGCCTGGCGCATCACGCCCCTTAACGCCCCGATCCGTCAAATCGAATGCCGCAGCCGCGATATCGAGGAACGCGTAGTCCCCATGCCGCGCCTGGGCCATGATCATCGCGGTTGCAAGCCCGCCTTCGCCTTTGCCGAGCGCGGCATCGAAGTGCACATAGCCGCGATCATCCGTCGTTGCAGTGCCGAGAATTTCATTATTGCGTGCAACAAGCTTGACCTCAACGCCACCAAGCGGTTCCGTCGTGGCGAGCGAGCGGACAAAAGTATGAATACCGTTCGTCGCGGACAAAGTTGTCAAGCCAAGATCGGAAACTATGAACCACTGGGTTGCGAAGCTGTCCGTATTGCCGTTTGGCCGCGCAATCGCGGCATAGACACCGGGTTTGAGATCGGGAACCGCTTCGCTCACCGGGATCGCGATGGTAACTTCCTTATTTAACTCAGGGCGAACTGCCAGACTGCCTTGGTAGACGCGCTGCCCGGATTGCTGGGCGACATCGGAGAGTTCCCAGTTTGATAACTGCTTATGAAGCGTACCGTTGGCAACGGCACCAACCAAGCTGCGATCGCCGATACGATAGATCTCGACCTGCAATTGGGAAGCATTAATAGAAACGACCGGCACCCCCGCCTGACCACGGCTTGGCAAGACATAGCTTTTGCCTGTAAAGCGTACCGTCGGAGCGCGGTCGCGAACGTAAACAGCAAGTTCGGATTTTTTTGCCAGATGATCGTCAGCATCTGCAGGCAGGCCCGCGCGCACGCCGATCTCGTAACGCTCACCATGCTTCAGACCGTCGATGCAAAGCTGGCTCCCCTCAGGCGTAGCGCTTTGCGGGTCCTGGCCGTTGACAGAGATGAAGCGGGTAAAATCAATTTTGCCACGTTGCAGCAGCTCGGAGAATTCAATGCAAACCCGAGGCGTCGCCGTCTCATTTTCAACCGTGTAATCAAGAATTCTAAAACCGCGCGTTGCCTGCAGCGCATCATAAGCCTGGCGTACGGTTGCATTGTCATGCAATTTCAGGCTGGCTTTGTAAGCATCGAGCGCAGGTCGCCAATATGAACGCCGCGCCAGCGCTTCCGCCAGCACCGCCAGCGCCTCCCCCCTGCCACGCTCATTCCTGGCACGCAGGTAACCGAGATATGCAGCACCACTCGCGTTAGCAGGGATGTTATAATGCTCTGAGCCTTGCATATCTTTGCGCGGGATGGCGAGCAGCGCCTGCGCTAGGCCAATCCATGCAATGGCATCATTCGGATTGTTGACAACGGCCTGGGCAAACAAGCGCGAGGCAGCACGCGGATCATTCCCCTCACTTAAAACTTTAAAGCCATCGGCACGCTGGCTATTCGAGTTGCGATCATGGCTTTGCCAGTTTTTCCTGAGCCAGCCTTCGTAACGCTTGCCATCCATTTCAACGCCCTGATGGCTGAAGGCAGGCTGTTGGGCAAACGCCTGTGTTTGATACACCGATCCAAAGACGACAAGAAAAAACGATAGACTAAAAATGCGCAGCATTACCCTAGCCTCGAAAAAACAACCTTACAGAAGGCCAATCATAACCATAAGGCGACCTTCTCTCAAGGATATTAATACATTTTGAATTGTTCGAAGCTGGGCAGGCTGAAGAAAAAACAAAATATCACAGACGATCGGTGATCTGCGTTTTTCGTTTTCTTTGGAGATTATAAGAAATGCCGTCGATCAAGATGCGCTTATTGTTCAGCAGCAGGTTTATGAAAGCGATCCGGCCTCAAAGACCGCTTAATGGCGGGTACCCACTACGGTTGTAGTTTTTTGATCTACAGCTTGTAATGGTAAGCTGAAAAATGCATCCACATCGGTGTCATCGCTCTTTTCCGGCGGAACCACAGCACTGGAAATTGCCCACAGACGTTCGAAAGAGACTTTGGCCCAGGCCGACGTTTGCTGGCAGTTGTCGACAAAGCACTCAAAAGCATCGCGTTTGCCCGGCTCGCGGCGCATGCAGTCGCCAATCCAGCAGGATGCATCGGATATTACAAGCTGTTCATGTGCATCCAGTAAGCGGTAGTTCCGCGCCCATTTGACGGTAAATAATGGAAGGCCAGATAATTCCTGGAAAACATGCGTTTTTTGCATATCGGCCAAAATAATACGCAAACAAATGTTGGAGGTATCCCGGCTGGATGCAACAGCTTTCAAGGCGCCAATTACAGGGCTGCTGGCAGAAAGTGCAACCAGTTGAAGTTCGTGGCCCGCACCGCACAGCCCCTTCTGGTCGAGCTGAGCAAGTTGATCAAAAATGAAATCCGTCAGCTTGTTCTGTTTATCTTCACGCTTTACGATCTCCATGACGGGCGAGGACTTGGCCTTCATTGATGCATTATCCTTTTATTCTCCGGACACATACAGGGCCTGCCGTGTCACGGATTGGCAATTTGATAGAGCAATTAAACCACAAAGTGAGTTAACTAAGGATTGAGTGCCGACCACTTTTGACAGCATTGCCCTGCCAGCTGTCATAGCAATGCGTCTGAATGAAACCTTAATGCGCCCGCTATAAAGGTACCCATCAAAATAAACCCTTCGGTGTTAACAGGACGTGACCTGCGATATGCAGCTTCGCCTCAGAAAATAGAAACGTTTATTTTATGGTAGCCCTTAAGCTATAGAACCGGTCTCGATTTTACCAAGCCGGATCTCATGGGCTAATTGACGCTCCCCTGACAGGTTTACTCAGCACCGTTTTTTTCAGGAGAAAATTTTCGTGCAATTTTTGAGAAAACTTCGCCATCCTCACCTGCTTCGCTTCCATCCATGGCAACTGGCTGTTGCTGCGGTTCGGCGAACAGCTGTGGCATCTGATCCGTAACATCCCCGTTAAGCTGCGATCCGTATTTTTCCGGTGTGGATGGCAGAGCAGATAGCTCTTGATTGTATGGCTCATGCTCGACATCGTCGATTTTTCTTATTGCACTGCGCAAGGTATTCTGGAGGCCCAGATCTGCCGTCGGCAGTGTAAAGTCAGCCGTGCGTTCGGTAATCCGAACATTAACATTGTTATTGGTTTCCTGCTCAGGCACTGGCTGCAGAATGCTTTCATCAGACATCCTGTCACTGCCAGATACTGGCGGCTCTGCAATGTACGCCGCGTTGGGAGAGGTCGAAATATTCTCCATCGGAAAAGACGGCATCATTGCCGCGTCAGCCGGCGTACGACTGGACGCTGGTGATTGCATGCGATCCGGTTGCAACTTCTGGCGTTTTTTCATCTGGATGACGTTATTGGGGTCCTGCACCTCTAACTGGTGGGGAAGCAGCACACCGGCGTTTGCCAAGTCGGATTGAGGTTCTGCAGCAAAGCCTTCCGGTTCCGAAGAATGCCGCTCGGACCATTGTCCTTCTAACCCAACAGCATGAACGGGAGCCGGATCGGCCGCACGTTCTTGCGGCTCAAAAATCACGCCACTGTCGTTCAACTCTTCGCTTTCAGCCACGCGGTCGCCATAGGGCCCGTATTCCTGGCGCAATCTTTGGCGCTTGTGCGGATCCATCGTTCTGGAGGACCGCGTTGTGCTTCGCTCATCGGGCTGGCCCGGCATATCATTTTGTGTACTGTGAATTTCGTTTGCCGCCGTCTTTTCAGCGGCAGGCATTGCAGTAACGCCCGGTGCTTGCGTTTGCAAGACTGACGGCGCCGCGTATACCTGGGTCTGGGTTCGCGGCGGCATGTGCCGTGCCGCTCCCATCACAGCGCCGAGGATAATCTCCGACCACGCGCCATCGCGAAATCGGTAGGTCCGGAAAGCCGGACTTTCGGCAAACTTGCTGCCCTGGCGCGCCAGTTTCTTCTGAATGACGCGTCGGGTCAGCATGGGATTATAAACGCGGCTGAAGATCTTTTCTTTTTCAAAACTGGCAAACAAGTTGCCGAGCAGATGCGCTTCCTGCTGCAGCCGCACTCTGTCGGCTGTATTAATGTGTTCCGGCGCATCAAGTGGAACGGCGACGTAATAATCGCCGTGAAAATCAAACACAACGTGGCGGAAAAACTCAAATTTCTGCAGCACCTCAGCATCGCCACGATGGATATCGTCAAAGCGCGACAGGATTTGATAAACCGGTCCGCGCTCGGCTGCACGCATCTTCGGCACCAGGCCGTGAAGGCGATTCATGGGGCGCCCGATTGAAACGAGCAACAGACACAAATCAACAAACAACGCAATGGTAAATGGAATATAATCACGTTTCGACAGTCCGCCCTGATTGACTGAAATTGCGGCTTGGACACTGGCGGCATTGTCCTCGGCAGACTGCACGGCACGCTGTTGCAGAGCTCGCAATTCGTCAGCCGAGGGTGGTAAAGTGAACGTTAAGACACCCCAGAAAGTTGTCGCAAGCCGGCGAAATGCTTCGACAACGGCCTGTGCTCCCTCTACGGTTGCAATCTCCGGCTTTCCAAGCTCAGGCAATTGGTCAATCGCCCGCACAACCCCACGCAGGGCTGATTGCAACTGCGGGTCAGGACACGAGAAGGTGCCACCGCGTGAAGTTGGAAACTGGGTTTGAGCCGCCCGCTCGGCAAGTTCGCTGCGGATCTGGCGCAATTGCGGATCTGTACGGAATGCATTGAACCCCGTTGCAGTCAGCTCAAGGCGCCGTGCCAATCCTTGCAGGAATTTGTTGCGTGTCCCGGTTTGCGGATCAATCGTAGAAGGATCGGCGCTTGTTATTTTTTTTATGTCAAGGTCAAGGGCATTCATTTGATTTTTGGTTTGCAGCCCGTGGCTCTTGACAAACTGAGAAGCAAAATTGAATCGGGCAGCATCGGCATCACGCAGTCTACGCCGCGGACCATCGCCTGGACGGGAATTGGGGCACGATGTACCGTATTCGCGTTCCTCCACGGCCTTGGCGGTAGAAATCTGTGTAAGTTGGTCAAGCGTAGTCTGAAGTTGGTCCAGTCTGGTTGAAGCCGCATAGAGTGCTGTCTTGACCTGCGTGACAGCACTTTCTGCCGAGCGCGAGGCTTCCGAGCGGCTTTCAAGCACTTTCCAGTAAAACCCGAAGCCAAATCCAACGGAAATCGTTGTGAGAAATATATACCCGGCAACATAGGCAAATTTGGTTAGAAACGGCAGGGGCGCGAACATTTGGTCAAGAAGCCAAATGATCATAATCATCAGCATGGCGACAGAAAAACCGACGATGATTTTATGCGTAAGCGGCAAATCTCCCATGTTCGACTGAATAAGTTCAAGCATGCCGACGTACGTTGCAACCCAGGAGAGTGTGCCAAGCCCCAGTATTAAAAGCGCTTTTTTCCAGTCTCTCTTAGGAGGCTCCGGATCATGCCAGTCACCTAAATTACCGGGTTGACTCGACCAGACAGTTGGGAATCTATCCATAAAACTAACCCTAACCCTGAACTTTGCGGCATTGTTGCGCATGCATATTTCAAGTGCACATCAAAGGGCATTGCTTTTACGCAGGCAAAACCGTGCCGACTTTGCCGATAACAAATGCCGATAACAAATATTGGCACACAGATTTTGAACGGTTGTTGAACGCCGCTGCAATTCTCCATCAAACTTGTCCGCCATTTGTTCTTAGCAAGCAATCAGCTTTCACTGAAAAAGAATGGGACCAAGGAGAAAAGACATTTATTTAAAGCCATTAATGTTCAAGCTCGCCTCTCTCACGATCCGGCTTGAGATGCGAGCCAGCCCCTAACGGATAAGAGCATATGTCAGACAACTCTGCAAACCTCGGCAAAAAATTAGCCGGCTCTCATTCGTGTCTTAACACTTATCGAAAATTAGCTCCTGGAGCGCTTATGACATGAGATACCAAAGGGGCACGCCATTGCAATTGATAATTGTATGTCAAATTCGTTTTCAGCTCACATTTGCCTCGACCTCGTCTTGTGGCTGCATTTGAATGCTTATATGATACATATAACCATAGTTGTGGTTTAGGGCCTCAGTTAGCCGTGTTGTAGGCTGAACAATGGCGTTGCTGCACATGGAGAAGAACTGGAAATTCCAGCGCTTGCACGCAATTACAATAAATAGGCTTGTATTCGTTCTCAGATCATTACCTGAAAGTCAGCAAAAATCGCCGCCGGCTTTGGTCTTTGATGATCAGGGAGCATATTGTCACTGGAGCCACACGAGAACCGATTGGGCAAAATCGTGTCCAGTTCCTGGAACTAGACGCAAGGACATGGCTTGAGTATATTCGACGATGAACGTGTGAGCGACCGGCCGGTTGTACCCAACCGGCTTTCGTGTAGCTCTAATGACGCCACACCTCTACAGATCATTCTTTTCTACAGATCATCCTTTATACCTTCCAGCTAAGTTAAACACATTTACTATGTAAGGTTGAGCCGTGTTGAAACGCCGCTTCCTGCCTGTCGGGCAATTTCTTGTACTGTTTTTCCTGGTGCAGACGATCCTGGCTTCGGCAATCGCCGCAAGCGACAGCGGTGTTGTCCTGCAGCGTATTAAGGAACGCGGGTTTCTGATTTGCGGGACGGGAGAGAATGAACTTGGGTTTGCGGCTCAAACGGATGCCAGTTGGAGTGGTCTTTATGTCGACCTCTGCCGGGCTCTTGCTGCGGCAACTCTGCAAGACGGCGCGGCGGTTAAATTTCGCCCTCTGGCCGGCGCTGAGCGCTTTGCAGCCGTTGCGCGCGGTGAAGTCGACATTCTGGCACGCAGCACGGCACTGGCATTTTCGAGCGATACAATGGCTGGAGCAATCTTTGTTGTGCCGTTTTATTATGACGGCACCGGTTTTCTGATCAGAAAATCAAGCCAAATCTCAAGTGCCCTGGAACTTTCAGGTGCTCAAATCTGCCTCATTTCCGGCTCTCTGGCGCGTATCAATGTCAATCGTTTTTTTCAAGCGCGCGAAATGAAATTCTCGCTTGTAAATTCAGACACATGGTCAGGTGTCGTATCACAGTTTACTACCGGCAGCTGTACGGTTATGGCTGCCGATCTGACGCACCTGGCAATTCAACAAAGCCAGCTGACCGGGGCGAAGCAATATGCATTGCTGCCTGAAATCATATCAACGGAAACATTTGGCCCAACCGTTGCCAGCCACGATTGGATTTGGTTTAAAATTGTACGATGGGTCGTGCATGCGCTTATTCGGGCAGAAGAATTAGGCATTTCGAAAGACAACGTCAGAAATCTTGAAAACGGTTCACCGGTACAAAAGCAGTTTCTGGAAACTGCCGCATTAGGTGCCCGTGAACTCGGGCTGCACCCGGAATGGCTGATCGACATGCTGGAAGATGTCGGCAATTACGGGGAAATCTATGAGCGCAATCTTGGGAAGGCCTCTGGTTTAGACATTGTGCGCAGGCTTAACGCGCTAACCCGTGACGGCGGTTTGTTATTTGCACCAGCGTTTCGTTAAAACCCTTGATATCCAGCCGATGGCCTGTCATCACTTATGCTACGTCAGAGCAAGTAGTAGTTTTGCGATATGCTGTGATATGAGGACCAGACACAGCATGCCAGACACGGGCATAGATGGCAGCTGACGACAGGCCATACGAGGAATATTATGGTTCGCACCTTTGCAGCAGTTTGTATGATAAGTGCTTGCATGCTACTGGTTCGTATGGCCTGCACCAGAGTGCTGGCCGAGACCGGACACAATGAAACCGCTCAACAGCATGCGCTTGCCATGCACGGCAAAGCCTCGTTACCACAGGGGTTCAAAGCATTACCGTATGCCAATCCCGATGCTCCCAAAGGTGGACTGCTTGTACTTGGCCGCGTGGGCACCTTTGATAGCCTCAACCCTTTCATCGTCAAAGGTGTAACGCCACCTAATATTCTGGGCTACGTTTATGAAAGCCTGATGGCGCGGTCTACTGACGAACCTTTCACGCTTTACGGTCTCCTGGCTGAAAAAATTGAGATGCCACAGGATCGTAGCACCATTACATTCCATCTGCATCCGCAGGCGCGATTTTCAGACGGCAAGAGCGTGACAGCGCAAGATGTCAAGTTTTCTTTCGAACTGCTAAAAAAAAGCGGCAAGCCTTACATGCGCAGCCACTACGGCAAGGTAGCCCGCGTTGAGATCCTGTCGGAGCGAGAAATTCGATTTGCATTTAAGCCGCAGGGAGACCGCGAAATACCTCTTATTATGGGGCTGATGCCGATCTTGCCGCAACACGCGGTCAGTGCTGAAACATTTGAACGGACAACCTTGCAGCCCCCTGTTGGCAGCGGTCCTTACATCATTTCGACTGTTAATCCCGGTCATTCTCTGGCGTACACCCGCAATCCTGACTACTGGGGCAGGGATATCCCAAGCCGCCGCGGGCATTTCAATTTTGACACAATCAGGATAGACTATTTTCGCAACAGCGCAGCACTTTTTGAGGGCTTTAAAAGCGGTAAAGTTGACTACCGGCGCGAAACCGATCCCGCCCGCTGGATTGACAGCTACGACTTTCCGGCCATCGCCAACGGCTCAATCCGCAGATATGGTTTCAAAACTGGCTTGCCGGCAGGCATGAGCGGGCTTGTTTTTAATACACGGCGGCGTCAACTGGCCGACCGGCGTGTGCGCCAGGCGCTGATACTGGCCTTCGATGCAAGACGCATTAACGATCAGATGTTTCATGGCCGCTATACCCGTGCCAATAGTTATTTCTCAGGTTCTGATCTGGCTTCGAGCGGCCGGCCGGCCAGCAGGCTGGAACAGGCCATGCTGGCGCCTTTCCCTAATGCTGTACGTGCAGATATTCTTGCCGGCACGTGGCGTCCGCCCAGCGCTGACAACGCGCAGGAGCAAAGAGCCAACCTTAAGAAAGCATTTGATTTACTGCGTGCGGCTGGCTTCAAGCTGGCGGGAAGGACACTGATTGATGCTAAAAGCGGACAACAATTTGGCCTGGAGTTTCTGGTTGTCACCGGCGAACAAGAGCGCCTGGTGCTCGCCTACAGCCAGACACTGAAACGCCTTGGCATTGCCGTTAGTGTTCGCCTGGTGGAAGATACGCAATACTGGGCACGGCTGGGAAACTTTGATTTCGACATTATTCAATGGACCTATGGAGCCTCACTGTCACCGGGCAACGAGCAGATCCATCGCTGGAACAGCCGTTATGCAGACATTAAACGGAGCTTTAATTATGCGGGTGTGAAAAGTGCGGCTGCCGATCATTTGATCGAAGCCATGCTGGCTGCCACCGAGCGAGAGCAGTTTGAAGCAGCAGTGCGTGCATTCGACCGGGTACTGCTTTCCGGAGATTACGTGATCCCGTTATTCCACGAAGAAAAGCAATGGATTGCGGCAAACGCCAGGCTGGCTTTTCCTGAGCGTCAGCCACTCTTTGGAGTGAACCTCAACACCTGGTGGTTTAAAGAGTAAGTCCTTTTGGCGTTCGCCGCACAAAGCCGGTTTGACAAAAATCAAACCGCGTGGACTTAGACCGTGTCGTCAATAAAAAATGCGATAACGGCTCAAAGCGGAGCCGAGCTGACATACTCAACGCGCACTCTGGCCAATCCGCGTGAGCGAAATTGCAATTCGCGGGCTGCACGACTGGACAAATCGATAATACGGCCCGGCACAAAAGGCCCTCTATCATTCACTCTGACGATACGCACAATCCCGTTGTCCAGGTTCGTGACACGGACATAGGAAGGCAAAGGAAGGGTAGGATGCGCTGCGGACAAGCGGTTCATGTCATAGACTTCGCCATTGGCTGTCCGCCGCCCGTGAAACTGCGCGCCATACCATGATGCCAGTCCAACGCGATTGTAATCAGGCTCGTGTCTGGGAACGTAGGTTATGCCGTTGATTGTATAAGGCCGGCCAATTTTGTGTGTACCGCCACTCGATGACAGAGGCCCAGCGCTACGGCTATCAGCACAGCCAGCCAAAAGAACCGCACAAATCGCGGCGCCGACGGAACAGCTTGGCGCGTGCCCTCTTCTTCTTTGAATTTGCAGATATTTTTTAGAATCAACCTCGTTCAAAGTTGTTGTCCCAGATAAAACCAGCAATCCAAGATCGAACAATAACCTGCACAAAGTAAATTTGGGGTTTATTACCAGCGAGCAGGCATGGCGAAATATTTTATACGTTTTTTCAATTACACGTATATTGTTCCACCCAATAAGGGTGATTATAAGGTCTATGCGCATTCAAAAACGCTGTTCGTCACACAGTCACGCAGTAAAGATTTGCTGCAACGGGGTTAGTCGCATTCCGTTAGCACTGTTTTTCCAGGCTCCAGGGCTTATACGGGCTTGCTTATAAAGAAGGCAAAGTCCTTACCTTGAGGACACAATGATCGGGGACTGAAGATGGCATCGCCCCCAGGGGGAGGACGTAAGTCCAAAGGCGCCTTTTTGGATGCGGCCGCAAACAGCATTAAGACAAACGAGGCACATTCCGTGCAGTTTGTTAAAGGCAGCCTTTTGGAGCAGCAAGTCTTGCCTGACATGGCCCCGCCACCCAAAACCAAGCCAAAGCCCCCCAATAGCGGCCACCGCCAGCGCTTGCGTGAGAGATTTATGAAAGGAGGCCCAGATGCCATTCCTGACTATGAAATGCTTGAACTCATTTTGTTTCGTGCTATTCCACGCGGCGATACCAAGCCAACTGCCAAGCAACTTCTCAAACGTTTTGGCACTTTTTCTGAAGTTATCAACGCCCCGCCACATCTTCTCAAGGAAGTGAGCGGTATCGGTGATGCCGCTGTGACAGAATTAAAACTCATTCGCGCAGCAGCATTACGTTTGATGCAAGACAGTGTCATTAACCGACCCGTTTTATCATCCTGGACTGCGGTACTTGAGTATTGCAGAGCACAAATTGGTTATGAGCAGACCGAGCAGTTCCGTATCCTGTTTCTTGATCGCAAAAACAAACTTATCGCCGATGAGATGCAGAGCAGCGGAACGGTTGATCATACGCCAGTTTATGTCCGTGAGGTTGTAAAGCGCGCCCTGGAACTTTCAGCTACGGCCATCATTCTGGTGCACAACCATCCATCCGGAGACCTGCATCCTTCGCGCGCAGATATTGAAATGACCCGCCAGATTGAGACAGCCGCCAGACCGCTCAACGTTGTCGTTCACGACCACATTATTGTCGGCCGTGATGGTTATGCCAGTTTTCGCGGCCTTGGGCTGCTTTGATCAACAGGTCCTGGCATGTGGCGACGCATATCGAATATTTACTGGCTCGGCACCAAAGAAGTCCGCACTGCGTTGCGCGACTTTATCATGGTGGCGCTCATTCTCTGGGCCTTTGGTCCAGGCATCACCGAGCGTGCCCGCGCGTTGAAAGACAATGTGATGAACGCCAGCGTCGCCTTCGTCGATGAAGATCGCTCAGCCTTGTCTCGCTCACTGATGGCAGCCGTTCTGCCGCCGCATTTTCAGCCCGCGGTGCGCATCGAGGCCCATGAGATGAATCGCGCCATCGACAAAAGCCACTACACGTTCATTGTTGTGATCCCGCCGCGCTTCGAGGCCCGGATCCGTGAAGGCCTGCAGCCTGAAATTCAACTCAACATTGATGCGACGGCAATCATACCGGCCGCCACAGGTGCAGGCTATCTGCAGGAAATCCTGCTGCAGGAAGTCGCCCGTTATGCCCGAAGGCTTGATGCAGCCAGCGTGGCGCCGGTTGATCTCATAACCCGACGCGCGTTTAACGCTAACAGCAATCATATATGGTTCCAGGCGGTGGTTGCGCTGCTCGATCAGCTTTCATTACTCACAATCGCTCTGACGGGTGCCGCACTGCTGCGTGAACGCGAGCACGGCACGATCGAGCATCTGCTTGTCATGCCATTGTCGGCCTTCGAAATCGCAATGGCGAAAGTAATGGCCAGCGGGCTCATTATTCTGGCTGCATTTTCGGTGTCGCTGATCGTGGTCGTCGAGCTATGGCTTGGGGTGCCGATCGCCGGATCACGGATGCTATTGATTTTCGGAACCGTCCTTTACCTCTTCTCAGCAGCAGCAATCGGTGTCTTGCTTGGCACAATTGCGCGCACAATGGCCCAGTTCGCGCTTTTATTGTTGATGGCGATCATGCCAATTATGATGCTGTCGGGCGGCATGACGCCGATTGAAAGCCAGCCTGACTGGTTGCAGCCGCTGACCAATCTGCTGCCATCGCGCCACTATATGTCTTATGCTCTGGCGATCATTTTTCGTGGCGCCGGTATCGCCGAGGTATGGCATGAGTTTCTGGCGGTGGCTGTGCTTGGTACGCTGTTTCTCGCCAGCAGCATCCTCCTCTTCCGCCGCTCCATCAGCGTCGGCCGGTAATCTGGCCTTTGAAGCAAGACAAGTGAGGCATCATGCTGAACCGTAAAAGCCTTAACTCAGGCCATATCGTCAATTAGCATCGCGAGAGCTGATTCCACCAAACCGGCTCTCGTATCGCGCAACTAGCCACGTCCTGACATACAAATTTTATGATAATAATGAATAAAACGGTGTAATATCAGGCGGCTTCGCGCTATAATAATTTACATAGCAGTGTGTGGTTGTGTGATTGCCCCAAGGCGAGTTTGAATGAGACTTTCAAAGCAGACATCAGATGCAATTCAGATCCTGTGTCACTGCTATCGCCAGGATGATAATCTCTCCAAGGTTGGGAATATCGCACAGGCACTTGGCTTCACCAAACAGATGACTTTCAAGCTTGTCAAAATACTCAATCAAAGTGGTTTTATCGAAACAGCGCGTGGCCCCCATGGCGGAATAAAGATTTCTGAAATGGCAAAGACTGCAACAGTCGGCGCCATTGTTCGTGAGCTGGAAAAGAAACCAATCATCAAACAGGCAGAGCAAGATACTGCTTTGCTCAACGTTTATATAGATGAAGCATTCGAAGCATTTCTAGAAGTTCTCGATCAGCACGCGCTCGCAGATATGGTAACCTGTGGCAAGACTGCTGACAGCCCTGAAAACAGGGAGAAATCTGAGCGCAAGGAAATGCCGGCAAGCATAAATGATGTAAGGTTTGAGCAAAGAACAACGCCTGCCTGAGTTGGAATTTTTTGTTTGAGGCAGGTACCTCTATTGCTAATCAGCCTGAAGAATAAGAAGTCTTTTGTTCTGGATGCAGGCTGGACTGGATTATAGCAACGATCGACAGGAGCTGGATTAAAACAGCACCCGCAGAGGCTTTTGTGATTTGCATAACAAGTCCTGCAGAATAAATAATATAAGTGGGACATTTACACACAGATATATACAAGCATAATTCGACTTTTACAGGTTGGGGGGAACCAAAATGGTAAAAAGATACAGCCTTGCGTTGTTTACATTCTGCATCATGATTTTGACGGCGTTCGTTATTAATTTTGCAACCTGGACAAACGCCGTCGGCCAAGCATCCCAGAGGCAAGTATCCCAGAGTAAAGATAATGGCCTGGCCCAGCCGACCAGAATTACAGCAAACTACTGGCTCATTAAATCCCTGGCTTTGAGAACTCTGGCTTGCATGTGTGCAAATCAATATCCATTTGGTCTGGGTGCCGGTCAAGGCGCAGACTTCACATTCAGAATAATCAGAAACAACAATAATGAGGAGAGCGCGATTCATTCCGTATGCGTCAAAAAAAATCAAGAGCGGGATAAACGCGTCCTCGGGCACATCACACTACCCTTGATAAAAGACAATGAAATCATCGTCACAACACCGGGCGACGATCGCCACAATCCAGGCGCGGCTGTACTGCGTGAAACGCTGAAAGGCGCACTCCTCATACCATTTAAAAGACAGGGTTATCGCCTTAGCCAATGCCCAACAGACCATAAACTTTATCAGGGTTTGAATTGGGCGGAACCTATACGATGGCCTGCAATGTAGACGGTATTATCACGCGTGGTCTGTATCAGTTACAATGTCGGGTTAAGCACGATAACCGGAACTTCACATAAAGGTTTCTCATTTCGAACGCACCGGCTATTTAGTCCATTGAATGAAGGACTACTGAGACCTGCCACATAATCAAGCCAGGTCAGCGCTTCGCTACACATTCGGGCTCAGTCTACTGGGCCGTTAGGCTTTGTCGGCCCAAAAGGCACGCGGCTTTTAGGACGCCCACCAAAATAAATGCTTCAATTTTCCGAGCCAAAGCCTCATATTGCGGACTATTTCTCACTAAAATCGAAGCATTTATTTTAGTGAGAACCCGTAGTCGGCACAATCTATATTACAACCACAAAACATCGCATAAACCGGAGACCAGCATCATGAGCGGGTATTATCACGAGACGGTTCTGGATGTTCACCATTGGACCGATAAACTGTTCAGCTTTACGACAACGCGAAATCAGGCGTTCCGCTACGAGAACGGCCAGTTTGCGATGATCGGGATTGAGGTTGACGGCAAACCTCTGGTGCGGGCTTATTCAATGGTTAGCCCGAACTACGAAGAACGGCTGGAATGGCTATCGATCAAAGTGCCCGATGGGCCACTAACCTCACGGCTGCAGAATATCCAGGCGGGCGATGCGATCCTGGTCAGCAAAAAGCCTGTCGGCACTTTGATCATCGACAACCTGTTGCCCGGCAGGAGGCTTTATCTCTTGAGCACCGGCACCGGGCTCGCGCCATTTATGAGCATTATCCGCGATCCCGAAACCTATGAGCGTTTTGATCATATCGTGCTGGTGCATGGCTGTCGCTACACCGCCGAATTAGCCTATACAGCACGCATTACCGAGGAAATGCCAAACGACGAATTCTTCGGTGAACTGGTGCGCGAAAAGCTGATCTATTATCCGACGGTAACGCGTGAACCGTTTGTACATTGCGGCCGCGTGACGGATCTGATCACCTCTGGCAAGCTGTTTGCCGATATCGGCCTGCCGGAACTCAACGGCGAAGAAGACCGTGTGATGCTGTGCGGCAATCCTAACTTGATCGTCGATATGAGAAAAATTCTTGAGGACTACGGTCTTAGCGAAGGTAGTAACAACCGTCCCGGGCAATACGTGATCGAAAGAGCCTTCGTCGAGAAATAAGATGTTATATGCCGCCAGAAAACGGCCTTCAAACGGCCCTACTGTGCGCTTAATCCAAGTTCATCGCGCTTGGTGAGCGGCGCGAGATAATGCGCCAGCGTCTCCTCGTCGACTGCATCCAGCGTTGGCAGTGTCCATTTAGGTGCCTTGTCCTTGTCGATCAAAAGCGCCCTGACGCCTTCCAGAAATTCACTGCTTTCATAAAGACGTGTTGTCAGGCGATACTCAAGGTTAAGCGAATCTTCAAGTGCCCTGGCTTTTTGGCGTACCTGGCGGATGCCGGCAAGCGTCAGCTTTAATGCGAGCGGTGAGCGAACGGATAAAACCTTGCAGGCGTGTTCAGTCCAATCCGCGGTACTTGCCTCCAGTGCGGCCTTGATGTCCTCCACCGTCGGAGCGGCAAAGATGCGATCGATCTCATCCTGGCGACTGGCATGCACAGCAGGCGGCGGGGCGGACGCGAAAGCTGCAACGCTAACACCGATCGGATCACCTTCAGGATCAGCCAACGCAGAAATAAAGGCGTCCTGTTTTTCGCGTGCAATAAA
This sequence comes from uncultured Hyphomicrobiaceae bacterium, assembly GCA_963922535.1. Taxonomy (GTDB): domain Bacteria; phylum Pseudomonadota; class Alphaproteobacteria; order Rhizobiales; family Hyphomicrobiaceae; genus Tectiglobus. The sequence continues at coordinate 30,250 of CAWUIN010000024.1, forward strand.
AGTATCGGCAAAATTTGCATAAAGTGCATCGGCTGCCCCCATGCGCTCGCCAAGCAGGCCAAAATATTCTCCCATATATCCGGGCGCATGCGCCAACAGCCACAGTCCGCCGACGTCTGGGATCAGACCGATCATCGTCTCAGGCATGGCCAGCATCGAATTATCCGAGACGATGCGATGGCTTCCATGCGCCGACAAGCCGATGCCACCGCCCATGACAATACCATTCATCATCGCCACGTAAGGCTTGGGATAACGATTGATCATGGCGTTGAGACGATATTCGGCACGCCAGAAGCGTGCGGCCAGATCCCCGCCATCGGCTCTGTTTTTATAAAGCGAAATGACATCGCCGCCGGCACAAAGTGCCTTGCCACCCGCACCGTCCAGCATGACAAGCTGCACATCCTCGTCGTCGCTCCAGCCGTCAAGCGCTTTTTCAATCGCGACGACCTGATCGTGTGTCACGGCGTTGAGTGCTTGAGGACGATTAAGCGTAATCCGTCCCGCCCGGCCTTCCTTACGGATAATGATGTCACTCGCTTGCATACCCTCTTGTGTCGTCATCCCTTGCCCTTTATCGATGATTTGAGATTTTAAATTTGCAGGACGGAGAAGCAAACTGCAAGAGCATATCATTCCGGCACAAGCAGCCCCCCCTCAAAAGTCGGGCAGATTGCGACACTTGGCCATCTTTCGCATCCGGCCGGGTGGCCCGTGCAGCGCGATGTGGCGCAAATGCACAAGCAGCGCCCAAGCCCCCGCCCCCGGGCGAAAGACCTTGGAAACCTGAGTGATCGCTTGGACACGTTTGATTGGCAGGCGCCTGGCCACTGCACCACAAGGAGAGACATGAACGCAAAAAGAATTCTGATTACCGGCGATAGTTTTGTCGAGGGGGTTGGCACGGTTCATGGAGGCTGGGCGCAAAAGTTCGCGGTGAAGCCTGGCTGCGATGCGGAAATTGTCATCAAAGGTATTGGCGGGCAGAATACGGCGGATCTTCTGGCCAGACTTGAGGATGAACTGGCCCTGCAACCAGAAATTGTCGTCGTCGGGATTGGCACAAATGACAGCCGCTGGCGCCCGAGCATGGACCGTCACGAAATATCACTTGCTGAATTCCGCCGTAACCTTGAGATATTGATTGCCAGGATCTTAGAGCGTAACGCTATGCCCGTTCTGCTCGGTCTGACCCGCGTTGACGAGGCATTGACCATCCCCTTCAAAGAAGACAAAATCTACCGCAATCAGTATCTTGCAGCCTACTCAGATAATATTCGCTATGTAGCGCGTGCGTTGGGCGGGACATTTATCGCCATGCCCGAGCTGGCAAATACGCCGGGCATGCTGAGCGACGGCCTGCATCCAAGCGAGCCTGGCCATCGCGTTCTACTTGAAGCTGTGCTTGCTGGGTTGTCTCACCTGCGCACGGCTTGATTGAATTTTGACACGGCCAACTCCTCGGACTAGACCGACCGCAAGGCAGAGATGGCCACACACCGCCGTAAAGTTCAATATTTTTCAGTCATGTCAACTGGCCAGAGCAAAACCTCTGTTTCTGGCCGGTGCTTCAGTAAGTGCCGGAAAGGCAAACACGTTTTCGGCAACGCCGGCGGGCGGGTGTGAACGCTGCTTGAACCAGCGTAATTGTGTATTGGCCAGCATGGCTTTGTGTTCGACACACTGTACGAGCAATCCGTCATCTTCATCCAGCAGGTGATGCAGAACGTTTTCTATGTCACCACCTTCCAGATCGGCTTTGATGTACCAGGTCTGATCGAGTGGACGAGCCCACGATTGACCGAGCATCATAATCGCAGAAGCGATGGCATTCTTGTTATGAGCTGGCTGTCTTAGATCGTATGAAATTAAAAATGTGCGCATGGCAAGTCTCATTCTGCTGGACATTCAACGGAGGGAAAATGCAACACGTAACGCAAACTGGAATGCAACACAAAACAGGAATACAGAAACGCAATACAAGGGAGATAACATCTTTGCCTGACTTCGAGGCGAGAACTTAAAATGAACATTGCATGAGTCGCAGGTTGAGTCCAGGGTAAGTTCTTTTAATGTTCTTTTATTCCCCTGCTATGTGGATAGCAAGCTATTGGAGATCGTCCTGAAGGCAGACGTGTGCTAATTGACGATACAGTCTAAGGGTTCCCACCCAAATAAACGCTTCAATTTTCCGAGCCAAAGCCTCATATCGCGGGCTATTTCTCACTAAAATTGAAGCGTTTAT
>CAWUIN010000025.1:0-31668 GCA_963922535.1 uncultured Hyphomicrobiaceae bacterium
CTAGTGGTCTTTTGTATCTCCAAATCAAGGTGGGCCGTCGGTTGCCGATAAAGCCGACGGGCGATTGATTTTTGCGTAACTGGCGGTTTCGTGCGGCCAATCTCAAGTGATAAAAGCGCGAGACATGGCAATACGTTTCATATCAGCCAATTAGCCAAGCAGCCTTTTCAGTTGAGCGCGCATTTGATCTTCAAGATCGGAGCGGTCGAGCGCATAAGCAACATTTGCCATCAGAAAACCGATCTTCGAGCCACAGTCATAGATCTCGCCATCGAACCGTACCGCATGGAATGGCTGGTCTTGCCTTTCCATCAAGGCAATCATGGCATCGGTCAGCTGGATTTCGCCGCCAGCGCCACGTTCATGCTTGGCAAGCAGATCGAAAATAGCCGGCTGTAAAATGTAACGGCCGGTAATGTGCAGATTAGATGGAGCTTTGCCAGGAGCCGGCTTTTCCACCATTTGTAAAATGCGTGAGACCTTGGCGCTGGTATTTTCGACACCAACGATACCATATTTGTGAGTCTGATCTTCTGGCACTGGTGCGACAGCAATATGATTGCCGCCTTGTTCTTCGTGTGCTGCAATCATGTCTGCCATGCAGGGTGTGTCTGAATGGTGCACCATGTCTGGCAGAAGCAGGGCAAACGGTTCATTGCCAACAATTTCGCGTGCGCACCAGACGGCATGGCCAAGGCCAAGTGGGGCCTGTTGCCGGGTGAAACTCGTTTGTCCAGCACCAGGCAGATCTTCCATCAGAGAAGCAAGTTCCTTGGCCTTGCCACGCGTCTGCAGCGTATGCTCTAACTCATACATGCTGTCGAAGTGGTCTTCGATGACACCTTTGTTGCGACCGGTTACGAATATAAAATGCTCGATGCCTGCAGCTTTGGCTTCATCGACAACGCGCTGGATGACAGGGCGGTCAACGACGGTCAGCATCTCTTTCGGCATGGCCTTTGTAGCGGGCAGAAAGCGCGTGCCCAAGCCTGCGACAGGAAATACAGCTTTACGAATGCTCTTCTTAGTCACGTCTGAAGTTCTCCAATTGATTTGAAACTACAAATGTGCCGACGGATGCCAAAACACGGCTCGCATATCTCATCGCGATGTAAAAATCTACCTGATGCCAGCAATTAAACCGTTCAGTTGCTGGTGATGCCTCTTTTCTGTCACGATGTTGTTTTGATTCGCTGTATCCGCCGCTGCCTGAGAGGGTGCGTCCGGCATCTTAAATCTGCCGTCACTGGAATAGACGGCAGGTGTCCAGGATCAAATATTATGAGCGAGCAGGAACGCGTTATTGGCAACTGATATGGATAGTCAGGATATCGAAGTACTGCGCCATACGCTTTATCCCATTGCAGCGGCGGCAGGTGTGAGTGACAGGCTCATCGATTGCGCCACAATGAATCTACAGCTCGACTGCAAAGTACGCGAACTTGCGGAATGCCAGCCGGAGCACACTCACTCGGTCGGTCGATACGTCGATGGGCTCGTTTCTGCGGAGCGTATCGCCACTGGCAGGTCCATGTGGGAATTACATCGCGACCTGTTGAATGCCATTTCAAGAACACACGATCTTCCAGCGCCAATCCTTCTTTCGATTTGGGGAATTGAAAGCAATTTCGGCTCGCACATGGGGAATTTTTCCGTGTTGCGCAGTCTTGCGACGCTGATTGTGCTGGGAGGGCGGCGCCAATCCTTCTGGTGCGAGCAGTTCGTTGCAGCCGTTCAGATGTGCCAACAGCAGAATTTATCACCTGAACACGTTACCGGTTCATGGGCTGGCGCCATGGGGCACATGCAGTTCATGCCGACCACCTACCGCGACTTTGCCGTCGATTTCGATGGCGATGGTTGCGCTGATATCTGGTCAAGCGTGGCCGATGCTTTGGCATCGGCAGCCAACTATCTCAGGAAATCCGGCTGGCAGAATAGCTTTGGGTGGGGGATGGAAATCGAGCTTCCAGATGATTTTGATTTCATTCGCTTTGCCGATGGGGAGCCACGCCAACTGGACGTATGGCAAGAGATTGGCGTGCAGCCGAGCGAAAATAAGTGGTCGCAAAGTCAGGATGATACAGCCTGGCGCCTTTTACTGCCATCTGGGGTGAATGGGCCGACTTTTCTCGTAACACGTAATTTTGATGTTATCCTTGCCTATAACGCTGCGATGTCTTATGCAATTGCGGTTGTACATCTGGCAGATCGAATAGCTGGCAAAAATGCTTTCGAAAAGCAATGGCCGAACGACAGTCCGTTAACATTGAAAGAGCGCAAGATGCTCCAGCAAAGCCTGGTTGCCCGTGGTTACGATACCGGCGGTGTGGATGGTGTTTTGGGCCGTGCATCGCGTGCTGCAATCCGCCGATATCAAATCGCAAACGGCCTTATCGCAGATGGTTTTGCTTCGCGGGAACTGCTGGAATGCGTACAAAAAAATTATACTCTCCGAGGGCCTTGCCAGACGGAATGACATGGCTCAGGCACACGCATGCGTGTGAATGGCTCGAACATGCCGGCGATGCTGTGCGCAAAAATGCGCCTCCGCCGGTTTCGCGCGGTCATTGACGAAACGGCTTAAACCGACTGAATAACGACAAAGTGTCAAAAAAGGTTGCACATATGCGTTATCTAAGCCCCGCTCTTATCACTGCAGGCATGTTGATCGCGGCTGTTTTATGGCCGTCCAGCGTATGGTCTCAGGCCAATCAGCAGAGTCTGAGTTTTATTAAGCCGTTTCCGCAAGGCAATGTTTATCGCCTGCAAATAATTGGAGATTGGTACGCAGACTACGTACGTGGTTTTATAGCGAAGGCCATGATTGATATTGGCCAGGTGCGTACTGAGACTTCCGTTATGCAGATACGTTCGTTGCGCCGCTCAGGCTGGGACAAGGCGCTAGCCCAAATCGCCCGCGCATCGGCCAGGCAGCCAATCGATATCGCCGTTGTTATGCTGGGCGCAGCTGAATTCGGCCCGGTTTATGTCAAAGGCAAGCGTATTGGTCTGGGAAGTGAAGCCTGGAGAGCAGAATACACCAGCCGCGTTGACAGCATCATGAAAGCGCTAAAGCAGAATAATACAGCCGTTTATTGGATGGGCATTCCAACACTGCGTAATGAAAGGCACGACGATAACGCCCAGGTCATTAACGAGATTTTGCGCGAACGCTCCTACATAAATAGCATCAAATACATCGATACATATGCAGGGTTTGCCAATGAGGAAGGCGGATATGACGTCTATGGCCCCAATTTAAGCGGAAAAATCGAGCGCCTGCGTTCAAAGGACGGTATTTACTTCACAGCTGCGGGATATCGTAAGCTTGCGCATTTTGCTAAGCGTGTCATTGCCAGGGACATCTGGTTGGCTGTATCTGAGCAAGAAATACCGTTGGCTGGAAGCGAACTGGAACAACAGCGCATTAATTCGCAGCCCGCCGTCGCCGATCAGGCTCAACAGCGGGAGGAGGGTGCCGCCGATGAGGCCCAGCAATCGCAAACCGCACGCCGTCTTTTGTCCAATACCACCAGTGCGCCAAGCCCTGTCATATCTTCGGATGGCCTTAAAACACAAAAGAGCGACAATACCAGCATAAAATTACGCACGATCAGGGATGGTATCGCAAAGACCGATACGATTACGATTTTGAGGCCGGAAATTTCAGCGAGTGTTCTGGCAATTTTAACGCGCAGTTACTCTGCGAACAGAAGAAAGATGTTTAGTCAGAGTGTGCAGGTTGAATTGCCGACCGGTCATATCTTGATGCATTCAATTACGCCCTCTCGTCAGGGTCTTAATGAACGTCGGCAAACACAGCTTTCGCTATCGCAATCAGCATTTTTTCGCGTTTGGGCAAAAGGTGAGCGCTTGACGCCACGCCCTGGGCGTTCTGATGATATCGAGTGGCCAAGGCCGGAGCCACAGCCTGTTACGCGCGCTAAACTTACGCCGCAGCCGCATACCGACGATGCTTCCAATCGACCTGGCCGTCGGGAGCGTCCGTCGCGTAAATACACACCGGAAGGATTTCCGCCACTTCCACAGCTTAAATCAAGATTGCAATAGGCCACGCTTTGGGGCTCGCGACAGCGTCGAGAAAACGAGGCAGATGAATTTTTCAAAGCCGTCACTTATTATCGCCAAGCGTGCAGCCATCTCGTGGCCTGGTCTTGCGGTTGCGCAGAATATGTTCGTGCGTAGGATCATACAGCGCTGAGTCGCGAAAATGCGCATTATCGGCAAAAACATGCCCGACCAGCACAAGGGCCGTGCGCGTGATCCTGGCGTCGCGAACCTTGCGGGCAATGTCGCCAAGCGTGCCGCGAATGATCTGCTGATCCGGCCAGGTCGCCCGGTAGACGACAACGACCGGGCAGGACGCGCCATAATGGGGCGCCAGTTTTTCCTGGATAAGCTTGAGATTGCGGATGGACAGATGAATGGCGAGCGTTGCACCGCTCAGCCCCAACGTTGCAAGATCTTCCCCAGCAGGCATCGCAGAAGCTTTCATTGCGGTGCGCGTGACGATTACCGTTTGCGCAATTTCCGGCAGCGTTAGCTCCGTTTTGAGGATTGCCGCAGCCGCTGCAAAAGCCGGCACGCCGGGCACAACCTCGTAAGCAATGCCTAAGGCATCGAGACGGCGCATCTGCTCAGCCGTCGCGCCATAGATGGACGGATCGCCGGAATGGACCCGTGCGACATCAAGGCCCTGGCCATGGGCGGCCTCAATCTCGGCAATGATCTCATCCAGGTTCAGCGGCGCGGTATCGATAACCTTTGCCCCCCGAGGGGCGGCATCCACAACTTCACGTGGCACCAGCGAACCGGCATAAAGGCAGACCGGGCAGCTCTCAATCAGCCTTAAGCCACGCACGGTAATCAGATCCGGCGCGCCGGGGCCAGCACCGATGAAATAAACCGTCATGTTAAGGCCTCCCGTTTGGCCGCATATCCGCGCGGCGTGAAAACAAACTGCCGGCCGTCTCCGGCCGTAAAGGTTTGGCTTGTGCTTGAGCCGACGATCACAAGCGACAGCATATCCACCTGCGTCGTATCGAACGCTGCCAACGATGCGACTTTACAGGCCTCGGTTGGTCGTCCGAGGTTGGCGGCAAGTATGACAGGCGTGTTCGCTGGGCGATGCTCTTTAAGAATGGCGATGGCACGATCCAGCTGGTCGTGACGGCGCATGGAGCGCGGATTATAGAAGGCCACAACAAAGTCGCCTGCGGCGGCGGCCTGGATGCGCCGCTCAATGGCAGGCCATGGAGTGAGAAGATCCGACAGTGAAATGCAGCAAAAATCATGGCCGATCGGAGCACCCACACGCGCCGCTGTGGCCTGGAAGGCGGAAATGCCGGGCGCAATGGTAATTGCAACCCGGTGGGCTGCGTCACTCAGGCCGCTGGTCGCCGGATCAAGCGCCATAATCTCGCAAACCAGCGCCGCCATTGCGTAAATACCGGCATCGCCCGAACAGATCAGCGCCACATCTCGGCCGTTGCCGGCCAGCTCAAGGGCATGGCGTACACGTATTTCCTCGGCGCCAAGCGGGAAGCGATGGTCGTTTTGTCCGTGTTTAAGATCATGGACAAGATCGATATAAAGTCCGTAGCCAACCCAGTCGGTCGCGGATTTGAGGAGGCCAACGCATTCTGCGCTGCGCCAGGCCGGTGTACCGGGGCCAACACCCACCACGGCGAGGGAACCACGGGCGCGGCCTACGCGGTCAGGATCGACGATGTGCTCCGCCACAGCGATGGCACAGGTTGCCCGCGCCGTCTTTTGTTTCTCGACGGCGAGACCGGGCGCACTGCTCGCTGCCAGCGCAGCGCCTTCGGCAACGCCGGGCACACCAACCTCGCGCAGTACAATATCGGAAGGATTGGGAATGCGATCGGCAACCTTATTGATGGCATCGGCGGTCAAGAACCGCGCGGGCACGTCAAGATGCTCAGCCAAGGCATGCACTGCGGCTTCATCGGCCTTGCGGTCGATTGAGACAACGCAGGCAATTGCCTGCCGTGCGAGGCGGGCTTGTGAAAGCGCGGCATCGACCAGTTCGATCAGCTCTTGCGGCGGACATCCGCGATCCGAGCCAACGCCGATGACAACGCGCCTTGGATGATAGATAAGTTCCCGCTCTGCCGGTATTGCAGGGGCAAGCGTTGCCGTTAAACGGATTGCCGCATTATCCGCGCGCCGCAAGTGGCTCTCTTGCAACCATTCCAGCTGCGTATCGACGGCAACCGGCTGGCCTGCAATGAGATCTGCCATAAGCGCTTTGGCGGCATTGGGGTTGGCCAGCGTCCAACCGTCCGGCGGCTGGTCGAGTGCCACACCAAAGGCCACATCGCCGGCGGTGGTGAGCGCTGCATGTCCGCCAAGCGCCTTTGCGATTGTCTGTGCCAGTCGATTAGCGCCATTGTGGCCGCCAACCAGCGGTACGACGCTGCTGCCATCACCGGCGACGGCAACAACCGGCGGCTCGCTGCGTTTGTCCTTGAGCAGCGGCGCAATCGCCCGGATTAAAATACCGGTTGCACAGATGCCAATGACGGCGCGCCCCTCGGCAAAGCACTGGCGCATATGGGCCATGGCATCATCGAATATCACGTCGGCATCCGTAACCCGTGTACGAAGGCCATGAATCTCTGCGCCCGACACATGGCAGGCAATCGTTTGTGCGATCTGCAGTCCGGCTGGACTAAGCACCACAATGGTGGCGTTCATGGTGGCGTTCTTTCATGACTGGAAATGAGCACCATCGAAAAGTAAGGTTGTGCATCCTCTGCCAGTTCTTCGAAACGTACCACGCGCTGGTCATCCTGTGAGGCAGCCGCCACCAGGACAGCCTGGGCGCCAAGGCCTTTGGCGCGGATTGCCTCGGCAACCTTTTCGAAATGGCGGCCAACCTTGATGATGACCGCCGCCTCGCAGGTATCCAGTTCGGCTGCCAGGCGCGCGTAATCGAGTGTCGCGGGAAGTACTTTGAGCACATCATTGCGTGTTGCAAGCGGCAACCCGGCGGCGGCGGCGCCGGCCGTCAGAGAAGAGACGCCAGGCACAATGCGTGTCGTATAGCTGCCGGCGATACGCCCATAGACATGGATAGCGCTGGCGTAAAGAAATGGATCACCTTCGCACAGCAATGCCACAGATCGTCCGGCATCCAAATGATCGCGGATTTTGGCTGATACGCGGTCATAGGCGTTTTGTGCGGCATGGGGGGCGACCTCCATTGGCAAATGAAACGCCAACTCTTTATGCAGTCTGGTGATATATTCCGCGATAGTCTGGCGTGCGCGGGACCTGCCGTTTTGAAGCGTTGGATAGGCGATAACATCCGCCATGCCAATCATGCGCACGGCTTTGAGGGTCAGGAGATCAGGATCTCCCGGACCAACACCGATGACATAAAATCTCGCGTCCGCAAATCCACCGATCATGGTTTTATCGCTCGCCACTGTGTGATAGCCATAGCAGGCTTTAAAGCGTGAAACTTTCCCACGGCTCTGGCATGAGAAATGGAAATTTGCAACAATTCGCCGCCTAATGCGCGATGGCGTTCAGCGAGTGCGGCGCAGCCTTCCACGGTGACCGCATTGGCAACCAGGCGCCCCCCGGGCCGCAGGGCCTGCCAGCATGCCTTGAAAACTTCTGCGTCAGAAATTGCGCCGCCAAGAAAGACCGCATCGGGTGTGGGATGCCCGCGCAGGCAATCCGGAGCAGCCCCGGCAACAATAGCCAGATGCGGCACCCCTAGCCGTAGCGCGTTCTCTCTCATCATGCCAAGCCGCGCCTCATTGCGCTCAAAAGCCACAGCTGTGCTGCTGCGCGCGCAACGCAGCCATTCAATTGCAATCGAGCCGCATCCGGCACCCACGTCCCAGAGGCGTTCGCCGGGCGTTGGTATCAGGGCGGAAACCGTCACCGCGCGCACATCACGTTTTGTCAACTGGCCGTCATGCAGAAGTGCGCCGTCGGGCAGGCCGGGCAGCGGCGGCAGATACGCCATGGTGTTATCGATGATGCACTCGACAGCGACGATGTTAAGTGCAGCGTATTCTTTAGGCCTGTAATTTGCGGCCGTTAGAGTGTGGCGAGCTTCGTCTGAGCCACCAAGGTTTTCAAGCACGCTGATCCGGCTTTTGCCATAACCTGCCAGACTGAGCAGCGTCATAATTTCTCCCGGTGCGGCACCATCCCGGGTAAGTAGGAGCAGGCGGGTGTTAGGGGCTAATGCTGCATGCAGCCTTTCGAGCGGCCGGCCGTGCAGCGATATGCATGCGACATCCTGTAAAGCCCAGCCCATGCGGGCCGCCGCCAGGCTTAAGGATGAAGGAGCCGGCAGAACGTTGTATTCATGACTGGCAAGCGCCACCGCGAGGGTTGCGCCGATGCCAAAGTGCATCGGATCGCCGGTCGCCAGCACCACGACAGGTTGGCCGGCCATATCTCGCAGACGGCGAATGCCATCGGCAAGTGGAGATGGCCAGGCAAGACGGCGCTCAGGCGCAATTTCCATCAGGTCGAGCAGCCGCTCTGAGCCGGCAACGATGTGGGCTTCTTCGATCGCCTTGCGTGCGGCCTCGCCCAGCGAGGCGGCGCCATTAAGGCTCACGCCGACGATTGTCAGCCACGGCGTCATCGATCCTGCGCTCCAATCAAAACTGCATTGAATGCTGCAGTCGCCATAGCGCTGCCGCCGCGACGGCCAGCCAGGGTGACAAAGTCGAGATCCCGCGGATTTTCTGCGAGTTCCGCTTTAGATTCAGCCGCGCCAACAAAGCCAACCGGAAAGGCAAAAAGCGCAGCTGGCTTTGGCGCTCCGGTATCCATGAGTTCAAGCAGCGCGAAAAGTGCAGTCGGGGCGTTGCCGATAATCACGACCGCGCCTTCTAGATCCGGCAGCCAGGCGTGAACAGCGGCAGCCGAGCGGGTGGTAGAAAGCTCAGCCGCCCGTACTGCAGTTGGCGGATGGTTGAGCGTACAGCGTATATCGGCATTGCCGGGCAACGCGCCCGACCGCATGGCTGCCCGCACCATTTCAACATCGATGAAAACCGGTCGGCCATTTTTCACAGCGCTACGTGCTCTGTCTGCGACATTGCCGCCAAACACAAGATCGTCTACCACATCTGTCATACCGCAGGCATGAGCAACGCGGATGGCGATCGCCGCTTCGTCCGGGTTTAATCCGGACAGATCGACTTCCCGCCGGATTATTGCGAACGATTTGCGATAGATATCCGCTGGATCCTTGAGATATGCCGACGCCATTGATATCCCGTATGTAAAACTGAAAGTGGAGGCGAACCAGCTACCCGGTTTTTTACTCCAGAATTTTCGACATTTTTCTTAATTCGTTCGCGCAATTTCGGATGCGATGAGCCGCTCGTTGCAACCAAACCCTGTGCGCCGATATCCTCCGATGCGATATTTCCATGTGCCTTATGACGTACCAGCTTTATTCTTGTCCTTTGCTAAAACGCTCTTCGGGCCCAGTGGATGGTTTGCATGAGGATATGCAGGATGGTGGTGATGATGCCCGGCTTGCTGGAAATGGGTGTGGCCGTGACCATGCTGATGGGCCCCATGATCGCCAACAAGCCGGCATTTGCCGGTGCAGAACGTATCGCACAAATCGCAGTCTTCGACCTGCGATCCCGGCGCCAGCGCTCCCATACCTTCAACATGATGGTGATGGCTTTCCTGCGGGGTACCGACTTCGTTCTCAAATCCGAGAACCTGAGCGCGATACTTGCACATCGCACAATTCATGGCGTTCTGGCCTTCGAGAATTTCGCGCACACGCTCGCCAAACGTCGCGATCACCTGCGGATGGTCATTGAGATAACCGGCCTTGATGAACTGAATATCCGGGTGCTGCGCTGCCACCTGGTCCGTAAAACCGTAAATACGGTCAATGAGAATGCCAGTAAACAGAAAATAAGGGAACACGACAATCCGTTTGTAGCCAAGCCGCGTCGCATGCTCCAGACACGGTTCCACCAGGGGGAATGTAACACCGGAATAGCCGACCTCACACCAGCCGAAGCCGAAGCCTTCCCACAGCATGCGGGCAATCTTTGCGACATTGGAATTGGCGTCCGGGTCGGAAGCGCCGCGGCCAATCACAACCAGGCATGTTTCATGATTTTCAAGAGCCCCATGTATTGTATTGGCACGGTCCAGTGCGTCCTGAATACGGTCTGCAGCCGCCCGGATCATCTTTGGATCGACACCAAGCTCACGGCCGTATTGCACTTTGATGCCTGTTTCCGCCTGATAGCTGTTCAGGACTGAAGGGATGTCGTTTTTCGCGTGCGCTGCGGCAAACAGCATGCCGGGAACGGCGAGAATGTGGTCAACTCCGGCGTCACGCAGCCTGTCGAGGCCAGTCCGGATCACGGGGTTGGCGAACTCCAGATAACCGTACTCAACCGGCCAATCGGGAAATTGGGCTTTAAGTTGTTCTGCAACCACAGAAAATTCATGCACTGCCGATTTTGATCGCGATCCATGGCCGCAGATCATAACGCCAATTTTTTCAGGCATTAAAACTCCTAGTGGTCTGTATCACTTAAAGTGTTGGGTTGAAATTTCTTGAAAAAGCTGATTTTCTTGAATTCTGCAGCTGTTGAACCCGACATTTTAAGTGAATCAAGCCACTGGTGGCCTGTCTTACTTAAAAAGATATGTCGGAATTTCGTGCTAAAACTGTTTTTCGGACGTTTTGTTGAGTTTGTATCTGTCAATTGAAGTGAGTCAGCTCATTAGTAAAGCAGAGCTCGATTTTAACGGCCACGCTTCCACAAGGCTGTTAGAAATATAATCAATAAAGCAGCGGCAAACACACCTATTACAGCATATTCTGCGGCGTGGTTGTGGCCTTCAGAAATCTCAAGCGTATGTCCGGGATGTGCAGCGGCGCTTGTGACAACAAAAAGTAGGGCGCTAGCCAGAGCGGCAATTTGAATATAGATTTTCATGATTTAGTTATGTCCTGTGCTGTTGCGATGTGCATCCCAGCTGTTGTGCCGTTGTTATGCGTCGAACAATTCATATAAAATAGTACTGTAGTGGATGTTACATGTTCCCGTCAAGGTCGACTGAAACATCATGTTTTCTTAAAGATAGCAAAATAAAATCGCCAGTTGATCCGATAACGCTATTTGAGCAGGCGCAGATAAATCGCAGGTATGAAACCAACCACACGATGAAACACGGCGGCGATATAGCACAAGCCTCAGCAATATTTGGCAGCGAACGCGATGGCTGCTGGCTCGACTTATCGACCGGCATAGCGCCGCACGCCTATCCTGTCCCGCCAATTTCCGCACACGTCTGGCAGCGTTTGACTCAAAGCGCTGCTCTGAGCGATCTTCTGGCGGCAGCGAAACACGCCTACCGGGTTCCGCACAGCGCCGGCATCGCAGCCGCCCCTGGCACGCAGATGCTGATCCAGCTGCTTCCATTGCTTTACCGTAATGTCAAACGCGTGCGCATTCTTGGGCCCACGTATTCCGAGCATCAGATCTGCTGGCAGCGCCATGTGGTAGATACCGAGATCGCCGCGGCTCTTCAGGATCTTGACGGTAGCGATGCCGCTGTTATCACCAACCCCAACAATCCGGATGGCCGCATTGTTGACACCATAACCTTGATGGAACGGGCCAGACAACATACGCGGGATGGCACGATTTTGATCGTTGACGAAGCCTTTGCGGACACAGCGCCTGAGATCTCCATTGTTCCCCATGCCGGTGAGCCAGGTCTCATCGTCCTGCGTTCATTCGGTAAATTCTATGGTCTTGCCGGGCTGCGGCTTGGCTTTGCAATCGGCCATCCTTCCACGATTGAAGAGCTGGAGACTGCGCTTGGCCCCTGGGCGGTTTCCGGCCCGGCCTGCGAGGTTGCCGTAAAGGCGTTGTGGGACACGGCCTGGGCAGCCGCGGCCCGCGCCGACTATGAGCGCCAGGCTGCACGCCTTGATCACCTTCTCGAACGGCACGGGCTTGAGAGTATTGGCGGGACGTCGCTGTTTCGCCTTGCGCGCCATTCACAGGCACCTGCCTTACATGACGCCCTTGCAAGGCGGGGCATCCTGAGCCGAAAGTTCGAAGATTGTCCCACCTGGCTGCGCTTCGGCCTGCCTGGCAGTGACGCCAACTTTTCACGGCTCGATGAAACCCTGACAGATACGCTGCAAATGTTGCAAGGTTAACCGATGCCGATCACGGAATATGCAGCTCTTAGTCTGCTGTTTGCTTTGGCTTTGGACGGCCTGTTCGGCGAGCCTGACTGGCTGTGGCGGCGCCTGCCACATCCGATTGTACTGATGGGGCGCCTGATCGCCGTCACGGAGCAAAGGCTCAATCGTGCAAATGTATCAGCCTGGCGGCGACGGGCCCACGGTATCATGGCGCTTGGTGGCTGGATAGCGATAGCTGTTATCCCCGGACTTGTTCTGGCCGAGCTCTCTAAAGTGTTTTCCGTTCTGATGATCCTTGAGGTGATCCTGGTTGCCATTCTGCTGGCCCAGCGCAGCCTGTATGAACACGTCAACGCTGTGCGTATCGCTTTTGACCAGACAGGTCTTGCCGGTGCGCGTCACGCGGTTTCAATGATTGTCGGGCGTAATCCCGAAACATTGGATGCTGCTGCTGTTTGCCGCGCAAGCATCGAAAGTGCGGCTGAAAATTTTTCAGACGGCGTCGTCGCGCCGGCTTTCTGGTATCTGGTCGCAGGCCTGCCGGGCATCCTGGCTTATAAAATGATTAACACCGCCGACAGCATGATTGGTCATCGCACGCCGCGCTATGAAGCTTTCGGCTGGGCTTCTGCCCGGCTCGACGATGTGGCCAATCTGGCGCCAGCGCGGCTCTGCGCTGTGTTTATTGCGATCGCAGCCCCTTTTGCCGGTTTTTCCGGACGCGGCGCTGCTATGAGTGTCTGGTGTGATGCAGGCAAACACCGCTCACCTAACGCAGGCTGGCCCGAAGCGGCCATGGCCGGCGCGCTCGGCCTTGCACTTGCAGGTCCCCGGACCTACGGCGCAGAAACGATTGCCGACGCCTGGATGAACAGAACCGGTCGCCAAAACGCAACGCCGGCCGATATCGCGCGCGCCTTGCGGCTGATGCGTGTTTGCGGCATCGCCATGGCGGCCGCCGTTGCTGTGTTAGCCTGCATACTTACGTATGCAGGCCTTTTTATTATATAGCTATGTCATAATACAGATATGCGTGCTTCGATGGCAGTGCGCGAGCACGGTTTGCAGATCACGCAACCGAAGCGCGACACAACCGGCTGTCGGTTTAAGGCAATTGTTTCCGTCATCCTCTGCAATATGCATAAATATTGCGCTCCCACGGCCTTGAACGCGTGGGCAATGGTTGTAGCCAAGCACAACGATAATATCGTAAAGCCTGTCATTGCGGCAAAGCTGTTCTGCACTTGCGGGATAAGGATGTCTGACCAGGCGGTTGTAGTTTGCATCACCAGGCGCGTCGCACCAGCCGTCCGTTGGCTGGATCGGGCGCACACGGTGGCGCCTTGTCAATGCAGGCCTGAGTAATAATGGCCGCTTATCTGCGCGAACAAAGATGCTGTGTATCGGCCAGCGTCCAATCGGGCTCAGCCCATCCCCCTCCCGCTTCAAGATGCCACGGCCGTTTTGCCCAAGCGCACAGCGAAACCGCAATGTCCCAATCTGCAGCCATCCCTGTTGAAAGCGACAGGACAGTGCCCGTACGACAATATCGTGATTTTGCGCCTGGACCATAAAGATACTCTCTCAAAGCTACAGTTATCCGAAAACTTAATACGCGCCCACCCAAACGTGGGTTGTTTGCGGGCAATCATGCTCCCGTATGCCGGGCGTCAGATCAGCTACTGCACGCAGATCAAAGAGATAATACATTTGTTTTAGGCCGTGTCGTCCATTGCCGGCTCTCGCGTGCTAATTGACGACACGGCCTAAGGCCACCGTCACGCATCGTAGCCAGATCGAGAGGTTTGCTATTATGCCGCAGCATCACTTTGCTATGTGACAAATTTATCGGCGACTATATGAATGGCATTCCAATTTATTCTGCGTCATCGTATCAACGAACTAACAGCATAAGAAACTTAAGTGATATAGAGTACTGGATTTGCAGCTAAAGGTAAGAATTCTCAGACTCGGAGGCGATTATGAGCACCGCGCGCAAGATTCTCATTGTTGATGACGACGACAATCTTCGTGAACCATTGCGCGAACAGCTCGGTTTGCATGATGAATTCAACGTTTCAACTGCTGAAAATGCCGCTCAGGCATTGGAGCTTGTCAAAATCAATCGCTACGATCTGATGATTTTGGACGTTGGCCTTCCAGATATGGATGGTCGTGAGGCCTGCAAGCTCCTGCGTAAATCTGGCTTCAAGGCACCAATCGTTATGCTGACAGGCAACGCTTCAGACGCCGACATGATCCTGGGGCTTGACGCTGGCGCGAACGATTATGTGACGAAACCTTTTAAGTTTGCTGTTTTGCTGGCCCGCATTCGTGCCCAGTTACGCCAACACGAACAAAGCGAAGACGCAGTTTTTACACTTGGCCATTATATGTTCAAACCGGCTTCGAAACTTCTGATCGATGAAAATGGGGCCAAGGTGAGGTTGACGGAAAAAGAAACCTCAATCTTAAAGTTTCTTTATCGCTCAGGTGAGAAAGTTGTGACCCGTGATGTGCTGCTTCATGAAGTTTGGGGCTATAACGCGGGTGTCACAACCCATACCCTTGAAACGCATATCTACCGCCTGCGCCAGAAAATTGAGCGTGATCCTTCAAATGCAGAGATCCTGGTGACCGAAACGGGCGGCTATAAACTTATCCCTTGAGAGCCATTAGATACTGGGCACGATGAGTACCACACCCGTAACCGACTGCCGTGGTGCAGGAGCACTGGCAGCCTCGGGGAACTATTGGCATCTTGTAAACCACTTGTCTTCATACGGCCGGTCTTTGGATTTTTGGGGATATGATAATTGCACTGCAAGATTTAATATACGCCATGAAGAAAGATAGCGGATATCAGCGATGAGCGATCACGACCCCCATGCTGCGGCAACGCAGGCAACCTTTGGTTTTCAGGCGATTGATGCCGATGAGCGCCAGGCCATGGTTAATCGCGTATTCTCGTCGGTGGCCGGTCGCTATGATTTCATGAACGATATCATGTCCGGCGGGCTGCATAGGCTGTGGAAAGATGAACTGGTCAACCAGGTAAATCCGCCGAAATCTGCAACGCCGTTCCGCCTTCTGGATGTCGCCGGAGGCACGGGCGATATTGCCATTCGCGTCATGAAGCGCGGTGGCGCGGGGTGCACTGCGGCAATCTGCGATATCAGTCCGGAAATGCTTGCCGTTGGCCGCAACCGCATCGACGATGCCAATCTTGCAGATCGCATTGATCTCGTCGAAGGCAATGCGGAGGCACTACCATTTGATCGCCAGTTTCACGCATATACAATTTCCTTTGGCATCCGTAACGTAACACACATCGATCGCGCACTGGAGGAAGCTTACCGCGTTCTCAAACCGGGTGGCCACTTCCTGTGCCTGGAGTTCTCCAAAGTAACCATGCCGATGCTTGACCGCCTTTATGATTTTCACTCTTTTGAAGTGATCCCGCGGCTCGGCGAACTGGCGGCGAACGATCGCGAAGCTTATCAGTACCTTGTTGAAAGCATTCGCGGTTTTCCATCGCAGGACGCATTCGCCGATCTTATCAGCGCGGCCGGCTTCGCGCAGGTGTCCTACCGTAATCTCACAGGTGGCATTGCAGCAATTCACTCGGCTTGGCGGATATGATCACAGCAATTGCTAGCCTTTTCCGCCTCGCCCGCGCTGGCATCGTGCTTTCTCAGCATGGTGTCCGGTTTGTGCCGCGCGGCATGAAAACGCCTGTTGTGCTTCATCTTGCACGCGTGGTGACACTGCCGATCCGCATTGTATCCTGGCCTTTTCTCCTTGGCCGCGCCCGTAGCGTGCGTGTTTCGCGCGCTCTATCGGCGCTTGGGCCAAGCTACATCAAGCTTGGCCAGTTCATGGCGACCCGTGGCGATATCATAAGCCCTGACCTTGCCAGGGACCTCGCCAGCCTGCAGGATCGCCAACCACCTTTTTCCATGCGCGAAGCCCGCCGTGCCATCGAAAACGCGCTTGGCGGAAAGCTGGAGGATCACTTTGTTACATTTGGCCCGCCGATTGCTGCAGCCTCCATCGCGCAGGTCCACAAAGCTACCGTATTGAAGTATGGCGTGGAATGCGATGTTGCCGTCAAGATCCTTCGCCCGGGCATCGAGCGCCGTTTCCAGCGCGATCTTGAGAGTTTCTTTTTTGCCGCCCGCATGATTGAGGCCATACATCCTCCGTCACGTCGCTTGCGGCCAGGTGCTGTTGTTGAAAATCTCAAACGCACAACCGAACTGGAAATGGATCTACGCCTTGAGGCTGCCGCGATTTCTGAAATGGCCGACAACATTCGCGCCGATGACAATGCCGAAAGCGCCCGTTTTCGAGTGCCAGACGTCGATTGGCGGCGCACGGCAAAGCGTGTCCTCACACTTGAATGGATCGATGGCACGCCGATTTCCCAGGTTGAGAAGCTGCGCGCCGACGGCCACGATCTGGAAGCTCTCGGCATGACCGTCCTGCGCTCTTTTTTGCGTCATGCCATGCGCGATGGTTTTTTTCATGCCGACATGCACCAGGGCAACCTGCTGGTTGAGCGCGATGGCACGATCGTCGCCGTTGACTTTGGCATTATGGGCCGCCTGAACAGGATCGAACGGCGTTTTCTGGCGGAAATCCTGCACGGCCTGATCACGCGGGACTATACGCTTGCCGCGCAAATCCATTTCGATGCCGGTTACGTGCCGGCCCATCATCCGGTTGCCGTTTTCGCCCAGGCCATGCGCGCCATCGGCGAGCCGATCCATGGCCGCACCGCCGACGAGATATCAATGGCCGACCTGCTTGGCCAGCTGTTCGCCTATACGGAAGTCTTCGATATGGAGACGCGGCCGGAACTTATCCTCCTGCAAAAGAGCATGGTGATTGTCGAAGGCGTCGCCCGCTCGCTCGATCCCGGTATTAACATCTGGACTGCGGCCGAGCCCGTGGCCAAGGCCTGGGTCGAATCGAACTACAGCGTTGCAGGGCGCCTGCGCAACGCCGGCGAGGGGGCAGAGGCGATGGGCAGGGTTCTGGCCAGCACGCCGCGGCTGATAGAACAGGCCGAGCGCTCCGCCGCCGCCTTTGCAGAGATGGGCAGAAACGGCGTGCGTTTGGATGATCGCACCATCAAGCGCATTGCCGCGGAAAGCGCCCGCCACGGCAAAACCGGCCGCTGGGCCCTGTGGCTCGGCGCCCTGTCCCTTGCCGCCGCCGCCTGGGCCATAGTCACAGGCCGTATATGAGGCTGCAGCGGCAACAATGGCGGGAGCGATTAAGCAAATTCACAGCCTGGCGAGCAGGATGTGGCGGAAGATAAGCGCGCTGCCGCCAGTCCCGGCACAGGGCCACTCAGTAAAAGCAGAAGGCCCGGCTCCGTGAGAGATCCTTCGCTATCCGGCAGAATGATTGTCAGGATAATGGTAAGGCCGGTTGCAGCCCCGGCGAGCGCCAACGCCCACCAGGGCCAGGCTGTAACCTGCCTGGTACCGGATGAACGTCACAAGCAATAGCAAAACAATACCAATGCCGGCGAGCGGCAGGCCGATGAAATACGTCCAGAAGCCGACCGCCAGAATGGCAACCATGTCGATGCCCTCGACCATCAGGAAACGCCACATGAACGGCGAGAACAAGGGTGCGTCAAGCCATGCCAGCGCTGCTGCTGCCAGCCACCGCGCCCAGTGTGGCCGGCTCAATTCTGGCAAGGATTTTGGCATGCTGTTCTCCTATTCAAACGATGTAATATGCGAACACCGCCTTCAGGCGGCGCGGAACAGGCGCACGGCTTCGTCGCATTCGAACAGGTAGAGCAGCGTGCGCAGCGCCGCACCGCGCGGGCTTGTCAGATCGGGATCTCGCTCAAGAAATTCCTCGGCATCGTGGCGGGCCATGGCGAGGAGGTCCTGGAAATCCGGCACGTTGGCAACGCGGAATTCCGGCATGCCGGACTGGCGGGCGCCCAGCACTTCGCCGCCGCCGCGTAACTCAAGGTCCTTCTCGGCGATCTGAAAGCCATCCTCCGTCTCGCGCATCATGGTCAGGCGGGCTTCGGCGGTCTCGCCGAGCGGCGGCCGGTAGAGCAGCACGCAATAGGATTGCCGCGTGCCCCGCCCGACCCGGCCGCGCAACTGATGCAATTGCGCGAGCCCGAAACGCTCGGCGTGTTCAATGACCATCACCGAGGCATTCGGGACATTAACCCCAACTTCGATCACTGTCGTCGCAACCAGGATTTTCAGACGGTTTTCGGCGAACGCCGCCATCGTTGCGTCCTTTTCCGCAGCCGCCATGGCACCATGCAGCAACCCGACCTTATCGCCAAAATATTGCGCCAGATGCGCCTGGCGTTCCTCGGCCGCGGCAAGCTCCGAGACGGCCGAGCTTTCAATGAGGGGGCAGACCCAGTAAATCTGCGCGCCTTCTTTGACTGCGCGCTTCAAGCCGTCGACGACTTCCTCCAAACGCTCCAGCGATGCCAGGGTTGTCACCACCGGTTTGCGCCCGGCCGGCTTCTCGGTCAGCTTCGAGACATCGAGGTCGCCATAGTGGGTCATGAGAAGGGTGCGCGGAATTGGCGTCGCCGTCATGGCCAAAACGTTGGCGCCACCGTCGCGCCCCTTGGCCTGCAGCGCAAGGCGCTGGTGCACGCCAAAGCGATGCTGCTCGTCGATGATTGCAATTGCCAGATCGTTGAATGCAACATCCGCCTGGAAAAGCGCGTGCGTACCGATCAGAATATCGGTTTCACCGCTGGCCGTCCGTTGTAAAATGGCGGTACGCGCAGCGCCTTTCTCACGCCCGGTCAAGACATCCAGGCTCATGCCGGCCGCTTCCGCCAGCGGCGCAATGGTTTCAGCGTGTTGCCGCGCCAGCACCTCGGTTGGCGCCATCAGGGCTGCCTGGGCGCCTACTTCTTTGGCAATGGCCATCGCCATAAGCGCGACCACGGTCTTGCCGGAACCAACATCGCCCTGCAGGAGCCGCAGCATTCTGCCAGGTGCTGCAAGATCGACGGCTATATCGTCGACAGCGCGCACCTGCGAACCTGTCATGGTGAACGGCAGGGAGGCGGTCAAACGTTGGCGCACCGTGCCATCGCCAGCAATCGCGCGCCCGCGCTGGAGCTTATTGCGCATCCGCACCAGCGCCAGCGCTAACTGCCCGGCCAGCAATTCATCGTAGGCGAGCCGCGCCCGTACAAAAGCCGCAGGCGAAATATCGGCCGGGTCCTTTGGCATGTGAAGCTGCCGTATGGCATCGGAAAACGTTGGCCACTGCTGGCTTTCCAGGAGCTTTTTATCAAGCCACTCAGGCAATTCCGGCAATTGCTCCAGCGACTGGCGCATGACCTTACCAAGTACCTTGCCCGATAAGCCTGCCGTCAAGGGATAGACTGGTTCGAGTAACGGCAACTCCGCCATGGATTGCGGCGCAACGATGTAATCAGGGTGCACCATTTGCAGCTGCTCGCCATATCGCTCAACGCGCCCGGAAATGAAACGTTCCTCGCCAACAGGCAGCTGACGCTCGATGAAACTGCGTTCGGCATGGAAAAAAATCAAATCGATCGTGGCCGTGTCATCTTCACAGGCCACTCTGTGAGGCGCCTTGCGATTGCCGCGCGGGGCAGCGCGGTGCTTTAAGACACTCACTTTGAACGTTGCAATTGTCCCAGGTTCGGCATCGGCCAGCGCTGGCTGAGAGCGACGGTCAATAACACCGGTTGGCATATGCCATAAGAGATCAATAATGCGCGGCTTATCAACGCCAGGCGGGAGGGACAAGGCTTTACGCAGAAACGTTATAAGGCGCGGGCCAACCCCCTTCAAGGTCTCGGCCGATGCAAACAGGGGATTGAGAATGCCGGGACGCATGGGCTCAAACCTTCATCTCTCCGTGGGGACAATAAAACATATTTGTAGCATCGATTATGCCTTGGCCGCACCAACTGACGCAACTATACATACCTGTGATCTGGCGTAAAACTGTGTCCGTAGATTAAACTATGATATCGACGGCGATTTGTGCCCATGTCGTTTTGTGCCCATGTCGTTACGGCGTAAAACCCGCCCTATCAAAATCCAATCTCGCACATTCAACTAATCGTCAACTGCAATGCCTGAGGCTTAAGATGTCCGAAAAATTTGAGATACGCCATAAGCGTGCACTATTTCGTGCCACACATCGCGGAACCAAGGAAATGGACTGGATGCTTGGCAGATATGCCGAAGCAAAACTTGCAGAAATGCCAGATGCCTCGTTATCAAATTTTGAACTTCTGCTGACCGTTTCAGATCAAGAGATCAACGATTGGCTGCTTAATCGTGAAAACTGTGATAACCCACGCTATCAGGAGCTGGTCGCAGACATTCGTATTTTCCACAAACTTGATAATGCCGCTTGAACAATAAACCCAACAGATTAAACTCGTCAAATCCAACTTGGCGACCAAAATATATTAAGCTGTTATCATTCAACGCATAAAGTCTTTGACAAATAAATCATTTGCCTGAAATTTGTTATGTCTTCAGATGATTTATCACTTTTGAGTCTTAAAAGGCGGGGCAGGCCAGCACGAATGCCAAGCATACAGAAAATCTGTCCCGCCAGCACTTGACCGCACAAAGCCCAAACATGAACCAGGCTGCCACGCAAACACCACCCACAGTTCGCGATATCTACTTTACCCATGCACCGGAAGGCTATGATGCGATAGTCCTCACGAAGCTCCTGCGCGATGTGTCGACTGCCTCGAAACACGGCATGATTGTACATGTCGCACGCGATGACCGCCGTCTCGATGCAATGGAAAAAGTACTTGCTTTCTTTGCGCCCAAAACGCGCATTGTAAGCCTTCCTGCCTGGGATACGGTGCCCTACGACCGCATCGGCCCCAACTCTGAGATTGTTGCCCGGCGTATCACAGCTCTGGCCCGCCTTGCCTTGCGCGCCGGCAAGGAGCCGATCATCGTTCTCACAACGGTTAACGCGATCGTCCAGCGCCTTCCGCCACGCCTGTTTGTGCGCCAGGCCATGCGCCAGCTCGCACCCGGCCAGCGCATTGACATGAAGCGTTTAACCCAACGCCTGCAACTGGGCGGCTACATCCGCACCGGCACCGTTATGGAGCCGGGGGAATTTGCCGTGCGTGGCGGCATCCTCGATCTTTTTCCACCAGGGCGCACCAATCCTGTCCGGCTCGACTTCTTCGGCGACACGCTTGAAAGCATCAAGACGTTCGACCCTCGTACTCAGCGC
Source organism: uncultured Hyphomicrobiaceae bacterium (assembly GCA_963922535.1). Taxonomy (GTDB): domain Bacteria; phylum Pseudomonadota; class Alphaproteobacteria; order Rhizobiales; family Hyphomicrobiaceae; genus Tectiglobus. Next base: position 21,497 of record CAWUIN010000025.1, read on the forward strand.
ACCAGCCGCATCGTGCAGAAACTTTTGCTCCTGCCGATCAGTGAACTGCCGCACGATGAGCAGGCAACCAAAAGGTTTCGACAGAGATACGTCGAGCTGTTCGGTGGCGCAACCGGCGACGATCCGCTTTATGAAGCGGTGAGTGCGGGCCAGCGCTATCCTGGCATGGAGCACTGGCTGGCCTTGTTCCACGATGAGCTTGAAACATTGTTCGACTATGTCGGTGACGCCAATATCACCTTTGACCACATGGCGGACGATGCGGTGCGCCAACGCTTCGAGCAGATTGGTGAGCACTATCAGGCCCGTATCGAGTCACTTGAAACGTCAACATTCGGCGCCCCGCCTTACAAACCCGCCCCGCCACAGGACATGTATACCGACGGCGCTGAATGGGCACGGTTGCTGGCTGAAAGGCAGATTGCACGGTTCCATCCGTTTGACCAGCCGCAACCAGCTGCAACGCGCAGCTATGAGACCATAGTTGGCCGCAATTTTATGCTGGAGCGCCAGACGCCGGATGCTGACCTGTTTGCTGCTGTTATCGGCCATCTCAAAGCCCAGATCGCAAAGAAGAAGCGAACCCTGGTGGCCGCCTGGACGCCCGGCTCCCGTGAACGCGTGATGAAATTGCTCAAGGAGCGCGGCTTCGAGGATATTCGCGCCATCGATACCTTCCAAGACGCGCTCGCTTTGCCAGGCGATATCGTCGGTGTCTGCGTGCTGGCGATTGAGCGCGGTTTCGAAGCGCCGGAACTGTGCATTGTCGCAGAACAGGACGTTCTCGGTGATCGGCTGATACGCACACGCCGGCGCAGCAAAAAGGCAACCGATGTTATTACCGAAGCAACCGCCATGGCGCTCGGCGATCTCGTCGTTCATGCCGAGCACGGCATCGGGCGCTTTGAGGGCCTGCGCACCATCGACGCACTCGGGGCCGCGCACGATTGCATTGAAATTGCTTATGCCGGCGGCGACAAACTTTTTCTTCCCGTTGAAAACATCGAACTGCTCTCGCGCTACGGCTCGGATGCGCATGGCGCACAGCTGGATAAACTTGGTGGCTCAAGCTGGCAATCCCGTAAGGCTCGCCTTAAGCAGCGTCTGCTTGAGATGGCGGCCGAACTGATCAAAATTGCAGCCGTGCGTGAAATTCGCGAGGCGCCGGTTCTTATGCCGCCAGAGGGCGCGTACGATGAATTCCTGGCCCGCTTTCCATTTGAGGAAACCGAGGACCAGCTCGCAAGTATCGAAGCGGTTGCCGACGATCTGGCAGCCGGCAAACCAATGGACCGGCTCGTGTGCGGCGATGTCGGCTTTGGCAAAACCGAGGTGGCGCTGCGCGGCGCCTTCATCGCGGCGATGAACGGCGTTCAGGTTGCCGTAATTGTGCCAACGACGTTGCTGGCACGCCAGCATTACCGCACGTTTGCCGCCCGCCTGCAGGGCTTTCCGATCAAAGTCGGCCAGGCTTCGCGCCTGGTCGGAAGCAAGGAACTCAGCGAAGTCAAAAAAGGCATCGCCGACGGCTCTATCGATATTGCCGTTGGCACGCACGCTCTGCTGAGCAAGTCAATCACGTTTGCCAATCTCGGCTTGCTGATTATCGACGAGGAACAACACTTCGGCGTTGCTCATAAGGAACGCCTCAAGCAGCTCAAGGAAGACGTCCACGTCCTGACCCTGTCAGCCACACCAATTCCACGAACGCTGCAACTGGCTCTAACCGGTGTGCGCGAGCTTTCGCTGATCACAACGCCGCCGGTTGACCGTCTTACGGTGAGAACATACATATCGCCATTCGATCCCGTCATCCTGCGCGATGCTTTACGCCGCGAACGCTATCGCGGCGGCCAGTCATTCTATGTTGTGCCGCGCATTGCCGATCTGGACGAGATTTCGGAGTTTCTCCAGGACTATGTGCCGGAACTCAGGATTGCGCGCGCCCACGGCCAGATGCCGCCAAGCGAAATCGAACGCATCATGACCGCCTTTTATGAAGGCGAGTTCGACATTCTGCTATCGACAGCCATCGTTGAGTCCGGTCTTGACGTACCAAACGCAAACACGATGATCGTCCATCGCGCAGATATGTTTGGTTTGGCCCAGCTTTATCAGTTACGCGGCCGGGTTGGGCGCTCCAAGACGCGGGCTTACGCATATTTTACAACACCGCCTGCCAAGAAATTGACGGAGGCAGCGGAAAAACGCCTTAAAGTACTCCACTCTCTGGATACCCTCGGCGCTGGATTTTCTCTTGCAAGCCACGATCTCGATCTCAGGGGTGGCGGCAATCTTCTTGGTGACGAACAAAGCGGCCATATCAAAGAAGTTGGCTTTGAGCTTTATCAATCGATGCTTGAAGAAGCGATTACATCGCTTAAGGGCGGTGATGACGGCGCAACTGAGGATCAATGGTCGCCGCAAATCTCAATCGGTACAGCAACGCTCATTCCAGAACATTATGTCGCCGACCTGCAAACCCGGCTCGGTCTGTATCGCCGCCTGTCCAGCCTGGAGACCCGCGCCCAGATCGATGAATTCGGCCAGGAACTGGCCGACCGCTTCGGGGATTTGGCGCCTGAGGTTAAAAGCCTACTCGATGTCATGGAAATCAAGGGCTATTGCAGGACGGCCGGTATCGCCGGGCTTGATGCCGGGCCGAAAGGTGTTGCCGTACGTTTCCGGGGCGATACGTTCGCCAATCCCGAAGGCTTGATCAAATTCATTCAACATCGTGGAGGGCGGGCAAAATTGCAGCCTGATCACAAACTCGTCTGCACGGGCGACTGGGAGAAGGATGCCGACCGCGTGAACGGTGTACGTGCAATTGTCCAGGAGTTGGCCAAGCTTGCCGAGCGGGCAGGCCGCAAGGCAAGCGAAAATAGCGCCCACGCGTGATGTTGGCATTCCAATTTCAGGGAAACTTCCCCCTTATGCTGCGTTGCCCGGCAACACGGATTTACCCGCATAACGCGCGATGTCCTCCAGCTCATCTTCGATGCGCATCAGCTGGTTGTATTTTGCCAGGCGGTCCGAGCGGCAGAGCGAGCCCGTTTTGATCTGTCCGGCGTTTGTTGCAACCGCGAGATCGGCGATTGTGGCATCCTCCGTCTCGCCGGAGCGATGCGAAATCACAGCCGTATAGTTTGCTCGCTGGGCCATCGCAACGGCATCCAGCGTTTCGCTTAAAGTACCGATCTGGTTGACTTTCACCAGGATCGAATTGGCAATGCCGGCTTGAATACCGCGTTTCAGGCGCTTGGTATTCGTTACAAAAAGATCATCGCCGACCAACTGGCATTTCGCTCCAATTTCCCGGGTGAGCGCGGCCCACCCATCCCAATCGTCCTCGGCCATACCATCTTCAATGGAAACGATTGGATATTTGCCCACCAGTTCGCCAAGATATCCAGCCATTTCCGCACTGGTCAGGGATCTGCCTTCACCGGTAAGTTCATATCTGCCATCTCTGTAGAATTCCGTCGCCGCGCAATCCAGCGCAAGCATCACATCTTCGCCGGCTTTATAGCCGGCCGCCTCAATCGACGACATAATGAAATCGAGCGCATCCCTCGTGGAATTGAGATTGGGTGCAAAACCGCCTTCATCGCCGACGTTGGTGTTATGACCGGCATCGTTAAGCTTTTTGCGCAGCGTATGAAACACTTCCACGCCGATCCGAATGGCCTCCCGGCAGGTTGGCGCGGCCACCGGCATGATCATGAATTCCTGAATGTCGATCGGATTGTCGGCATGCGCACCACCGTTGACGATATTCATCATCGGCACAGGCATGACGTGCGCGCCAGCCCCGCCAATGTAACGGTAAAGCGGCAGGCCGCAGGCGTCTGCAGCAGCCTTGGCAACGGCCAGAGAAGTGCCAAGCAGCGCATTGGCACCCAGGCGGCTTTTATTCTCAGTATCGTCAAGTACGATCAGAGCGTTGTCGATACGACGTTGATCCTCCGCATCCATGCCGCGCAACGTATCATAGATTTCGCCGTTGATGGCGGCAACGGCCTTTCTCACGCCTTTACCGAGATAACGATTTTGCTCCCCATCGCGCAATTCAACAGCCTCATAGGCACCAGTTGAAGCGCCTGAAGGAACCGCCGCCCTGCCCAGCGCACCGTCTTCGAGAATGACATCCACCTCTACGGTTGGGTTGCCGCGGCTGTCGAGAATTTCGCGGCCAATGATATCGATGATTGCAGTCATGGTGCCAAGTTGTCTCCCAATTATTTATTTCATCAACACTTAGTGGTCTGTATCGCTTAAAATGTCGGGTTAGGACACCCGGATTTTGTTCGTGCCAAGGCGCGGTAAGCGCCGCGATACCGATATAGTAAGCGGATCGCAACGCCAGCATGGGCAAAACCCGGCTGCCCTAACCCAACATTTTAAGCTATACAGACCACTAGCCTGCTTTGTAACAATGTACAAATGCGTGCAGAAGCCGCCATATGCCGCCATGGCTGAGACAAGGCATGATAGGTGGCGAGGTAGCTGGGGCGGCAAATAAAAAACGAATTAGGCCATGTCGTCAATTACCGCGCGAAGCCGGTGGAGGCGACTTCACGCGGTAATTGACGACACGGCCTAAGACATGTGAACGTTTTATTTGTTACGCTCTGTCGTCTTGATCCTGATCTGGCTTTTTCTTTGTCGACGGTGGGGAACTTGTGGTGGTTGGTGGAACCGTGACGGTGGCGAAAAGAAGACCGTCGGGTGTGCGCACAACACTAAGGACTGATTTGACGGCACGTGTTCCCTGGGTGCAAAGCATGTCAGCAACACGCCGGACATCTCCAGTCGTGGTTCCAATCTTTTGCACACTCACGGCAAAGTTGCCTTTGCACTGCCTTCTGTAATCCGCTGTAACCACGTCGATATAATCATCGGCATCTTTCGTATTACCACTTGCAGCCAGGTATGTTCTTCTTGTTCCATCTGTAAATTGAACTTTGACAGCCGAACTGTTGGGAATGGCCGGCAGTATTCGGTAGCCCGTGATGCCCTGCTTAGAAAGCGTGTTGGCAACCAGTGTAATCATTGCGCTGCGCTTAATGAATTGGAACCCAGAGCGTTGCTGGTGTGAGCCGGCTGATGCGACAGGGGGCAACTGGCGTGGCAACTGCCGTATGTAGTTGGCACACTGGATGGTGGCGTCAACGGCCGCGCTTGTGCCATGAAGGCCAAGGGTTGCAGTCCATTTACGTGCACCGATGCCTCTGACGACCATTCGATTACCTTTTTGAAACCTGGACTTAAAACGCCGTGCATACGGAGCGCCTTTGCTTAAGTGCATAGACAATCCGCGGCCGCCGAAACTGCGTGCATTGCCTTGCAGCAACGCAACACCGTCGATCCAGACTTTAATCGGATAATTCTGGTCGTTGCTCACGTTCCAAGTTTTATTGTATAAACCAACCTGCCAGCCAGCCTGATGATTGGGAATCCGTACGATAAGGTGTGTGCCATTATAATGATGGTTACTCATCGCAATACAATCTTGCTTCTGCAAGTCGTATGAAATAGTCCAATTTTTGATGTTCCGATAAAGTTTCATCTCTGCCAAAGCGGCAGATGGAAACAGCAGTGCTGCAAACAACACCCAGTATAAAGCTCTCTGCATTTCAACCTCCTACGGGACTATAACGGGAGATGCATCGGATTTGTCGGGAGCTTCTCCCGTTATAGCCTGAGTATGTTATGAGCCTGGTCCAGATCACGATCGTTTATCATATGCATTATGTTTTGTAATTATTAACGATAAACGGACTGAGGTGCATTAGGCAAGACGTGTATTTGTAAAATTTCGTTCCCGCGAAATAATTCCAAAAATGCAAATAACGTGAATTTCTGGTTTTTGGCGAAAAAGCGCTGGACGGATGAGCCAGGGCGTAAACGCTGGCAAGAACAGTAGGTTTAATATCAGTTTTGTTTCAGGTGAAACTGGAGGGCATCAAAGCGATCAACGCCGGCAATTCTGAAGCTGGCACGATATCGATCAGTATAATACATGCCTATCTTTCACATCATCGCAGTGAGGTTCGGGCCGTAGCGAAATGCCAGCGACAGAGCCGATGCAATGCCTAAAACCGGAGCAATTCCCCACTTGCGGATTATCAACAGGTAACCGCTGATGAGGGCAAGACCAACAACTTTTAGGTTCAAAGTTGTCACATCGGGGATCCACAATTTGATGATACTGACATTTTGTTGCTCCACATGCTCGAAGAAAACATGCAGGCCGAACCAGATGGCAAGGTTTAAAATCACGCCGACAACGGCTGCAGTGATGGCCGATAACGCGCCCTTCAGACGCGGCTGCGCGTTAATCCAGTCGATATAAGGCGCGCCAGCAAATATCCACAGGAAGCACGGCGCAAATGTTGCCCATACCGCGATTGTTGCGCCGGCAATGCCCATCGCCCAGGCCGGTTCGCCGCCATGATTATAGGCAGCTATATAGCCGACGAATTCACTCACAAGGATCAGTGGGCCCGGGGTTGTTTCAGCAAGCCCAAGGCCATCCATCATCTGGCTGGTCTCCAGCCACCCATAGTGGACAACGGCATCCTGGACAATATACGTGAGCACCGCATACGCGCCACCAAAGGTTACGATGGCAAGCTTTGAGAAAAATAAGCCAAGATCGGTGAGCACATGGCCCTGGCCGAAGACGGCGGCAACCGTGGCCAGCGGCAGAAGCCAGATTGCCAACCATAACACGATGGTTGCAAGCGTGCTGCCAAAGCTTCTGCCAGAGAAATGTTCCGCCGTCACCTGCTCGCTATCGCTGCTGCTGTCGGCAAGACGGATGAAGCCCCATGCGGCTGCCATGAACACAATCAACGGGAATGGGAGTGCGAGAAAGAAAATTGCTACAAATGAAAGTGCAGCAATCAGCCAGTACTCAAACTGCTTGAGGGCGCGTTTGGAAATTTTCAAAAGTGCCTCGATGACGATCACGATAACCGCGGCCTTAATGCCTAAAAAGACAGCCTCGACGAATGACACGTTGCCAAAAGCAGCGTAAATCATTGCCAGTGCCAGCACCACCAGGGCGCCGGGGATGACAAAAAGCAGGCCGGCGATCAGGCCGCCGATCACGCCGTGCAGGCGCCAGCCCACGTAGGTCGCCAGCTGCATGGCCTCCGGTCCCGGTAGCAGCATGCAAAAGCCGAGCGCGTTGAGAAACTGTTGTTCCGACAGCCATTTACGCTCATCGACGATCACCCGGTGTATGAGCGCGATTTGTGCCGTCGGGCCGCCAAAAGAAAGGATGCCGATCCGGGCCCATAGAAGGAAGGTTTGCCACAGCGAGGACTGCTGCGCGGCTTTGCCAGACCCGGTTTTCTTATCAGTTTCAATCACCGCTCAAATTCCCACTTTAGTTTTGGCGAGGCTTGCAAAACGGCATCCTGAACTGCAACGACGAGTTTCACCTGGTCATTAAAGTCTTTAAGATTCAATTGTGTAAACCACGGGGAGACGTATCCGGCACGCTCCAGTATTTTACTGGCAGCCCTGTCATCAGCTTTCGAAGAGGCAGTCGAAACATTATGAATTGCAAGAATACCTATGAAAGAAGCAAATAGAACTGCTGATACATGTGACAAACGTCGTCTTATTCCAGAAAAACTAAAATAACGCATTGATGTTACTCTGTATAAAAAAATATTAATTAATAAATTACTCATACAAGATAATACCTTCTTGTCAACGAGCTTATGCCCTAAAGTCTATCTGGTGTTGTTTGCTGCTGCATATCTCATAGTCTTTTTGGTTTTACACCGGCCTATCGGGCGTCTGCGCATGTATAAAACTAGAGAGCGGTGTTGCTGTATTATGACACTATTTCTCCGCCGGTTTCCTTATAGTTTCCTACCAGCTTGGTAGCTGACTCTGTATCTGTGAAACTTAAGGAAGGCGTCGCGGTGCTATAGTACCGTTTTGTCGCAAGTTTCTTTTTGGGAATGCAGTGATTTATGAATGAAACGAGCGTGCCGTATCTGAGTATAATACGTCAATACAAGCGGTTTTATGAATCATAATCTTCGTAATCAACGTTAGAGTTGCCAATGAACGTTTTGCCTTGGTTTGATCGCGAGACGTGGCGGCTGGACCGCTACGAATGGATGCTGGTTGCTGCCGGCTCTTTAGGCGTCGGCTTAGTAACGGTAATTGCGTGGTCCACCCCCTTTGCAACTTTTCTGTTCCTTGTTTTGCCAGCCGTCCTTTTATTCATCACCGGCCAGCCTTTAGGCCAGCTTGAATTGACACGGTTGGGAGTGTGGGCAGGGATAACAATACTTTACGTAACTCTGAGTATTTTTTGGTCTGCCGATTTTATGTGGACGCTGGATGCGCTCTGGCCTTTATACGGCAGTATTGCCGCTGTAGGTCTGGGATTGTCTGCTTTTCGCGCTCCTCCAGTAAACTGGCTGGCTCATTTATGTCGCGCGGCTCTCATTTCCTACTGTATTTGCTTAAGCTTCGCTTTAATCGAACAAACAACAGATCATGCCATTAAACGCATACTGTTCTGGCCATTCCAGGCAATTCATCTCGTCGATGGTGATATTGCAATCAACTGGGAGCACGTCAGCAAGGTTCGCCCGCACCGGTCAAACTGGAGTGTGACCCTGCTGATATTTCTGGCCTGGCCGCTACTCATTTTTTTAGAAACTCAGCTTAAACCTGCAGAATTTAGGATTGGCAGGCTGCTCCTCATGCTTGCCCTTGCTGCAACAGTGCTGCAAAGCGATCACCAGTCTGCGATGGTTGCTTATGTTGCCGGTTGGATTATATTTGCAATTGCCCGGCTCAACTTCCGCATCGCAGTCTTATTAACGGCTTTTGCATGGGTTGCGGCATTTATAATCTTTATTCCCATAACCAAACTTGCATATCAAAATGACCTGCACTTATCCGAGCAACAACTGCCGGCAAGCTTCCGCCACCGCATCGTTTTGTGGAAATTTACCGTTGATAAAATAGCAGAAAAACCAGTGTTTGGCGTTGGCGCGGGTGCAACGCATCCACTTAACGAGGCGCGTAAAGATGTTGCAGAGAAAGTGCCTGGCACTGATTTCCTGATGGAAACGGGAACGCATGCACACAACATCTACCTGCAAGTCCTCTATGAACTCGGGATAGTCGGAACTGTTCTGTTAGCTATTCTGGGTTTACTCGTTATTGCTGCGATTTTCAGCCTGGGTCAAAATATGAATGGTTCGTACTTCCTGGCATTATTTGCAACCTGGGCCGCGCAGTCAGGGTTCAGTTTTGGTCTTTTTGAAGCGTGGTATGTCTTTGCAATCACCTTTGCCGTATGCCTTGCTATTGCTGCGCAAAGCCATTGGATCTTAGTTCGTTCAACCGCATATCAACGCAAATTCTGATGATTTCGGCCGTGTCGCTTAAAATGTCGGAATACGTGACCGAAGGCGCCCAAATTTTGTTCCTGCCAGCGTTGCGGCTCGCTTATGATACTTGTATCACTTCACTCGCCGCGCCTTGGCAGAAATAAAATTTGGACGTCCTAACCCCAACATTTTAAGTGATATAGACCACTAGTTTTCCAGCATTGGATTTTTAAAGACCTGCCCCATCCAATCACTTCTGGATGCCGGCTTAGGCGCTGGGCTGTCTGTTTGCGCCAGTACATTTGCATTCCGATCTGTTTTTGTGTTCGGAGCCGTTTTCTGACCGCCACCTCTGACAGGACGTATCGACTGCGCGTAGCGCCGGTTTTTGTGCAATTCTTCTGCCTGCTGATCGAAAGCCTCAATCGTTTCCACGCCAGTTGCTGCCTGCAAATGAACGACCTTGTAGCCTCTGTCATGCAGCTCATCGAGCAGCGGTTGTATGCCGCGTACGACCGAAATCTGAATATCATGGAGCAAAATAATCCCCTTTTTGCGGGATTTCAGCTGCCTTAACACAGCCCGGCGCACGCTGTCGCCACTGCGGGTCCTGTAATCATAGGCGTCCACATCGATAGAAAACACGGCAATATTACGCTGCTGGCTGTACTCGATCAGCGCCTTTGAATCTGCCAGGTATGGAAATCGGAAAAATGGCGCGATGGGTTTGCCCAGGGCATGCTGAATTGTGCTTATGCCCAGTTCGATTTCACCCTTGCCGTCGTTTGCGCCCAT
>CAWUIN010000026.1:0-31596 GCA_963922535.1 uncultured Hyphomicrobiaceae bacterium
TGTCAAACATGTTACGATGCTTAGCAATAATCCTTGATCATATACTTAGCATTATACGCAAATATCAGATGCAAATCTAAATATGACATGCATCAATCATAAAAACTTGCAACAGTACTGGAACAAAACCTCAAACCATGTTCAATTCCCTTGAAGATTTCACTTGTTTACTTGATGATCAACTCCCCGTTCCCAATCGCTTTGCGCAGGAAACTGCGCGCAGGCGGCAATTGCAATTGACGAAACCCAATGGCTCACTCGGGCGCCTTGAGGAGCTGGTATTGTGGTTTGCGGGCTGGCGGCATAATCAAGAGCTTGAGCTTCAAAGGCCAGCAACACTTGTCTTTGCCGGGAATCATGGCGTCACAGCTCAAGGTGTGAGCCTCTATCCCCAGGATGTCACGGCCCAGATGATCGCGAATTTTGCAGCTGGCGGCGCTGCCATCAATGCCATCGCATCCAGCATGGGCAGCAATCTGGAGATCATTCCGATCAGGATTGATGAGCCGACCGGCGATATCACAATCGAACCGGCGATGACGGATGATGGCCTGCTCGATGCGCTTAATATTGGCGCGGCCGCGATTGCCTCTGCCGGCGATCTCTTTGCGTTCGGTGAAATGGGCATTGGCAACACCACGGTTGCAGCGGCGCTGGCTGCAAGCAGTTTTGGGGGCAGTGGCAAGGACTGGGTCGGGCCTGGTACGGGCCTTGACAGAGATGGTATTGCACAAAAATCCACGGTGATAGATCGTGCTCTTGCCCGTCATAGTGCCGCTGAAACAGCAGTGGAGCGGCTGCGCTGTCTCGGCGGGCGCGAACTGGCTGCCATCGCCGGGGCGGTACTGGCGGCAAGAAGAAGCCGTATTCCCGTCATCCTGGACGGTTTTGTCGCAACCGCGGCCATCGCGCCTTTATTTGCCGAGAATCCGAGTATTGTCGATCATTGCATTGCGGGCCACGTATCGGCTGAGCCGGGCCATCGCAAATTACTTAAAGAAATGAAACTCAAACCAATTCTCGATCTCGGCATGCGCCTTGGTGAAGGCACTGGGGCCACCCTGGCGATTGGTATTCTTAAAGCGGCGATTGCAACGCATAATGGGATGTCAACATTTCAGGAGGCAGGGGTCAGTGGGCCTGAAGGTAAGGCATCGCAATGATCCGCCGTGCGCTGGAAGACGTGACGCTTGCCATGACTTTTATGACACGGCTGCCCCTGCCATGCGGTTGGATACGCAGGGAGCGCAAGCTTGCTGAAGCCCTGTGGGCCATGCCGTTAGGCGGTATGCTTGCAGGTGTCCTGGGGGGCATATTTATGTTCGCTGCAAATCGGGCGGGACTGCCTGTAGATTTGAGCGGTATCCTTGCCGTGGCGGCCATGACATTGGCAACGGGGGCGTTACATGAGGATGGTCTTGCTGATTTCTGCGATGGCCTTGGCGGCGGCCGTTCAGCTGAGCAACGTCTTGCAATCATGCGTGATTCGCAGATCGGTAGCTATGGCGCGATCACGCTTATCTTTGCGTTTGCGTCCCTCATCGCACTTATTGAGGAGCTTTTTATCTTGCTCAGCTTTGCACATTTTCTTGCAGTGATTGTTGCCGCGGCAGCTGTTTCACGCTGTTCAAGCCCTTTGATTTTTGCCCTGTTGCGGCCGGCACGCAATGATGGTCTTGCAAAATTCTTTGGTCATCCTGGACATTTTAATATCGCTTTAACGCTTATATGGCCATCGCTGATGGCGATTGTTATGCTGAGCGTGCCACAAGCTTTTGCACTTTTGAGCGGTGCCCTGGTGGCGACGTTAGCGATAGCTGCACTCGCCCACAGATATCTCGGCGGTTACACTGGCGATGTCCTTGGGGCTGGCATATCCTTAAGCTTTATCACCAGTCTCATTGCCATCAGGCTTACATCATGATTGCATCGCCACGTACGTTTCTTGTTCTTGGTGGAGCGCGTTCAGGCAAAACACGACACGCCATGGCGCTTGCCGCACAACATCCGCATCGCACCTACATTGCAACGGCCGAGGCGCATGACGAGGAAATGCGCGAGCGTATTCGTAACCATCAAGCTGAGCGCGATCACAGTTGGTCAACGGTCGAAGCACCGTTATACCTCGCCGAGGTCATCGCTTCTCTGCAGGACGGCAGTACCGCCATCATGGTTGATTGTCTGACGTTGTGGCTATCAAATCTGTTCGGTGCGGCAGCTGATCTCGAAAAGGAAACGGACAAGTTGCTGGCCATCATAGTCAGTTCAAAAAATCGCCTTGTTCTCGTTTCTAACGAAGTCGGCCTGGGCATCGTTCCCGCTAATGCGTTAGCGAGAAGGTTTCGTGATGCACAAGGACGTTTCAACCAACAGGTTGCCGCCGTCGTCGATCATGTCGATTTTGTTGCAGCCGGGCTGCCGTTTAATTTGAAGCCGGGAAGGTAGAATTCGATGGGTGCTGTTATTTTGGTCCGGCATACAGAAATCAGCAGAGACTGGAAGAACAGATGCTATGGTGTTTCCGACATACCGCTTTCAGCAGCAGGCGTGGCTGCCATCTCTGCAATAGCAGAGAATCTTGCGAGCCTTGCCCCGGCACGCGTGATCCACTCAGGCCTGTCCCGCACACAAAGTCTGGCCGCAGACATTGCCAGACACAGTAAATGCAGGATGTCTGAAGATAAATCATTCCAGGAACTTAACTTCGGCAGTTGGGAAGGCCGCAGCTGGGTAGCCATATTTGCCGAAGTCGGCCATGCTATGTCGCGCATGATAACCGAGCCTGAAACATTTGCGCCGCCAAACGGTGAAACCGTCCACGCTATGCGTGATCGTGTGGTTCGTGCTTTGCTGCGGATTCCCGTGGACGATCTGACCATCGTTGTGACGCATGGTGGGCCAATTGGCGCGGTGCGCGGCACATTGCAAAATATACCGGCAAACAAATGGCCGGGCCTCGTTCCCCAGTATGGTGAGGCAATGAGATTAACACGTTCTGATCTGTCAAAGTTGCAGGCTGCGCTTCGGCTACAGGCCTAAGGCGTCGCAGCATATAGGACGTTAGGGTTGTCCTTGTTTTGGGAATGATGCAATAGATTTGCTTAGGCCAAAGCGAGGATCGCAAAAACAAGGATTCGAGATTGGCGCTTGTCATCAGTTGAGCGAAGAGAAGGCCAGGCTGATTTCGCCACATTCCTCTGGGATGGGCCTCTGGGACGGGGAAAATTCTCCCGCCTGGCTGCGTTGTCTTCGTCCGGGGTTGCCTCCACAAACGCAGCCGGGTGAAGAAATAAGCTTCTGCCGGTCTCGCTCGGCAGCTGACGACAAGACCTAAGCCTGCAACCTAAAGCCTGCCTCAGGCCCTAATCCACCCAAACTTCAACTCTGCGGTTGTATGCCCTGCCTTCAGCCGTATTATTGCATGCCACCGGTGCCAGCTCGCCATAACCTTTTACGATAAGCCATGAGGGCGAAAGCTGATTTTGCGACACATTTATCAATTCATTGCGCACGGCTTCGGCTCTCGACAAGGACAATGTGCGATTTGCAGCAAATGAACCCGCTGTATCTGCGAAACCTAAAAGTTTGATAGACTTTCCCTGTAAATCATTGCCAAGCATCATTTCAGATAATTTTTTTGCGTCCTGGCGGGATTTACCATCAAGCGTAATAGAACCGATGTTAAAGCGGAAGGTGAATGTCAGACGTCTTAAGCCTTTTACATCGGTTAATAACTCGCGCATTAAAGCAAGGTCGAAATCCGCCTGCGGCGCATTGAGAGCATGCGCAATGCGGCTGCCTTGATCTGCAAAACTTATGAATTCTGGCCTTTGATTGACAAAGGACGCGTTGCTTACAACATTTTGCGCATCGTCTGAGAGTGTGAAGTCGACCAATTCAGCCGCTAAATCAAGCTTCGGTCGACCTGGCGTGTAAAGGAAAAGACGCCGAACGAGTGGATATTCCTCTGTTTTGATTGAAAAGCTGGAAGGCGGTATGATTAATCCGCACGATTCTTGAATATTTAACGCCTTTGCACTGCGCTGATGAGCAATCCCGACAACTCCAATGCCGAATGGATCGCCGGCGACCCAGTCGGACTGCTCGGTAAGGCTATTGGTTGTTTGGGCACTTGCAGTCAGCGTAAGACCGCGCGGGCGCAGAACGAGCGCATTAAATGTTTCCCATGTGCCTGTGTCTGAAGCTGGCGCGTAAACTTTGATTTGTCCTGGTGCATATCCAAGTTGCCCCCAATTTGTAATCTCGCCAGAAAACACCTTTGCAATATTATCTATGGACATGGAAATTACTGGATTTTCCGGCGACGTCAGAATAACGAGCCCGTCCAACGCAATCGTATGTTCACTGGTCGGAGAACGTATGTCTGCCACGCCAGCCTCACGTAGCTCGGTAACTTCTGAGACGTTGGCAGGCCGCGATGACATGCCGATCTGCGCCTTGCCATCCTTAAGGTCCACAAACGATGTTCTGGATGCCTCTCGGTTGACAATGATACGCGCCATCTCAGTGCCGACGCTGTCAGTCAACTTAAATTCGACGATCTGTGGATCAGCATAAACGATTTGCGTTGCCTGCAACTTGAGTTTGTCTGCAAAAGCCTTGATCAAGTCCGGCATTAACTGGTTGCCGATTGTATACGAGCCTGAAACGGTTAATTTTGCTACGCCGTTGGTTGCAAACAGGCTCGATATTGAAGAATATTTTGGGGTCGGGCCAGCTGGACACGCGCTGTTAACACATTCAAATCTCTCGGCATTTACTTCCATTTTGCCAAAAGATGGATTGATAATGACGTATTTTTTTCCGTCAAACTCTTTAAGCTGACCTGAGATCTGAAAACCACCGCCGTCTTTCAGCCTGAGGGTTATCTCTTCCGCCAAAGCCGTCTGCCAGCCTGCAAACACTGCGATTAATGCCAGCGACATTACATCAAACCATCGGTAACTCGGGCGCATATGCATTGCGGGGTATCCTTGCAGCTCTCGTATTTTAGGCTGAACATGCTTTGTCATGATCAGAAAAGTCCGGTTACACGTTAACGTTGGCGCAGATTTATATCGGAGATTGCCGAGGAAAGGTAGCGTTCTTTGTGTTCCATCGATTGGCCACAGGGCATTGAAGATATAAGCCCAGATTCAATTTGGACATTCCCGTCCTGCTCCAGACGATAGACTTTGAAGGGAACTGAAGCCAGTTCGCTGGAGCCGCAAAATGGAGGGCGGGCCTCAAATCCACGGCTCTCAAAATCGAGCGCCAGCGCCACCGCACCAAAACGCTGCCCTGGATATCGTATGAGTGTGTAGACTTCTATATTTGTTTCGCTTTGACCACCCGATGAACTCTGCGAAATATATCCATGTGCGCGCTTTTCAGTTTCAACGAGACGGTTCGTTTCCGCAAAAGTTCTGTTTGCACCACTCCAGATATGTCCGGGTTTGCCTGGTTGTGCAGCATATTCGAAGACATGCAGGTTTAAATCGACTGCTTTATGCCAGACCAGAGCAACTTTGAGCGTGTTTTCAAATGCCAACTCGGGAACTGAAATCAAAATAGGAACCTGTCCGTCGAATTCGATGGAGATCGATTTTTGCGTTCCAGCAAACAAATCCAGGCGCTGCGCATCCTCACCAGTGCTGGAGAGCTGATAGCGGAAGCGGTATTCGCCATAAGATATGTGATAAAAACGCTCTGCCAAACACTCAGATACAATTCCGATATCAAGGACGCCACCGTTTGTTACTGTTGCCGATACTTCCGGTTTCGGACAGTTTTCAGTATCGTTTGGTGTTTTATCGGGTGTGGCCAAAACAGCCGAGCGTGTCGTGGTTTCGCTTGTTGATGGTTGCGATGTTTCTGAACGGTCTGCCACGCCATCTTCGCCGATCTTCTCCGACGCAGTAGCCCGTTCAGCAACAGATCTACCTGCCTGACCGACGCGGTTGGCATTGGTCGCAGAATTCTCTACGGCTGAAGGCGAAGGCGGTTGTTCTGTAACAGTATTGCTGCCTGACAGGTGTGTTTCTGAATTTTGTGCTTCGATATCTGTCTTTAAAGCAGTATTCTGATGCTGCGGTGCTGTATTTTCTGCTTCAGCAGTTATATCTGAGTGATTGGCCGCTGAAGAAATTTCCCGCTCCATCAGTTCTGCATATTTCTCTGCGCTGTCGAATTGGCCGAGGGACATGTATAAAAGCGTCAGATTGCCCAATGCAGTACGGACAATCTGACGTTGCTCGCCCTTGAGGTTGGAAAAATTAGTCAAAACTTGACGGTAGATCTCCAACGCCTGATTGATCTGTCCTGTCAGGAGGCTGAATTCCGCCAAACGGTTGAGCATGCGTCCGACTTCAGGGCTTTCTGCTTTACCGTCATTTTTCAGGGTCTCGATATGTTGCTTTGCCAGTTCAATCGCTTCGGTATAACGCGCCTTATGCTTAAGCTGTTCAAGGCGGGCTGCCATTTCCTGACTTTCGGCAGCATGTGCAGCGACCAGACATAACGATGCAGTTAGCAATGATATACAAAATGCTGCAAAAGTAGAAAACTGCCACATTTACTAACTCAATCCCAAAATCTACTTTATCGTGGCGTTAAACGCTAACAGCACGCTCATGTAACCTCAAGGTGCAGTATTTGATATAACATAAAAAGCAAAGCGCCGGTAGTAAATCGTCATGGCAGCATCTTGTTCTTTATATGAATGGTTGCAGAATCGCGATGTTAAAACGCAACACATCTGTAATTACATCTATAATTGATGTGTTGTTTAAAGATGAACGCAAGATTGGTTCAGACAAGATCGAAGACAAACGGCCTGGAAAAGCTTGCAGGTTTTATTGATATTGCCAAGTTGTTGGTGTCAGGTCGCCAAAGAAGGGGACGGGCGGCCTTCAGGCTGTCATTTTGCTGAGTAGTCTGCCCAAAGTCGGAACGCATCAGCGCGAGCGTGGCGATAGGAATGTGCTGTGAGTTGATGGCGGTGCGGGCGGAATATGAAGTTGATCTGGTCCGTAAACGGATAGATACCTTTGAGCGTGCCGGTGCGATTTGAACCGGCCAAATATTTTTTCTCGTTTTCGGGGCCGACGATGGGAAATCTCGATCGCATTATTCAGGCCTTTGTGTACTCGGTGATCGGCGTTTTTGGCTAAGGCCTTGCTGAGGTCTTAATAGGCAGGGCTGTTCAATGCTGATCACTGATACCGGTAGGCCAGCAGCCTATTGAAATCGAGGATGTTATTCCAGAGGGCATCGGCGATGTTGGTCTCACCGTTGGCGCGCAGAATATTGAGTGCAAAGCTTCGGCCCCGGGCGAAGATGCCGGGATTGATACGGATGCGGCTGGCATCTTCGCACATGGAGACGTCGCGCACATAGTGGTTTTTATTTTCAATTGCCCAGTGCCCACGGATCGCGCCTGCCGATTCGCGGGCGCTGATTTTCGCCGAGCAGGCACATAATACGACACCTCCTCGCGTACGTTCCACGTGTGGTCTTTCGCACACCTGACACGCGTCACTCTGGTGACCCGGATGAGGGTTTTGATCAGCTTGCCCCAGTCTTCATCAGAAAAAGTTTTCGGCGGCTCAAACGTCTCGACAACGCGGGTTTCCTGGCGGGATCTTTCGGTCTTGTCAACGGTCTTGTCGGCCTCGGCAGGTTCTGTGTCTTGCGTTGTTTCTATTATACCTTCCAACAAGTTAGGCTAGTTGCCTTTGACTTGGATCAAGACTTTTTGAGCGGGGCGAATCCTAATTACGTAAACAACTGTGGAAAGCATTGAACAGCCCTGTCGTTCAACGGGTTTTTTGCAAAATTTTTCCGCTCTCGCTTGGCTCAACTGACGGCTCAACCGACGTCAGGCTTAAATATCAGCCTGCACGCCGCCGTTCTCTGTCTCTATTGCCTGCTTCCTTTCGTTTGTTCTCACTCTCGGCGTCAGGCAGAACATCATCACCTTCAGATGGGTCCTGCGCTGGCTCATCGCTCTCATGTGCAGTGAGCCCCTTTAACATTTTATCGACAATCAAACCCGCACTTTCACGTATGGCACGTTCTATCGAATTTGCGACATCCGGGTGCTCACGCAAAAATGCTTTGGCATTTTCCCGGCCCTGGCCGATGCGCTGGTCTTCATAGGAAAACCAAGCGCCGGCTTTATCGACAACGCCTGCCTTAACGCCAAGATCAATCAGTTCGCCGTTCTTGGAAACGCCTTCGCCATACATGATATCGAATTCAATCTGCTTGAACGGCGGCGCGACTTTATTTTTGACAACTTTGACGCGCGTCTGGTTGCCGACGACTTCGTCGCCATTCTTAATACTTCCGATACGGCGAATGTCGAGACGCACGGAGGAGTAAAACTTCAGCGCATTGCCCCCCGTCGTTGTTTCTGGATTGCCGAACATGACGCCGATCTTCATGCGGATCTGGTTGATGAAAATGACCATGCAGCGCGACTTTGAAATCGATGCAGTCAACTTGCGCAAAGCCTGGCTCATCAGACGCGCTTGCATGCCCGGCAAACTGTCGCCCATGTCACCTTCAAGTTCCGCGCGTGGCGTGAGAGCTGCAACCGAATCCACCACCAGCACGTCGATTGCTCCGGAGCGGACCAGCGTGTCTGCGATTTCTAAAGCCTGTTCGCCGGTATCCGGCTGTGAAACAAGAAGATCATCCACGCGAACCCCAAGCTTGCGGGCGTAGACCGGATCAAGCGCATGTTCGGCATCAACAAATGCACAGATGCCATTGCGTTTTTGTGCTTCCGCCACAACATGCAAAGCCAACGTTGTTTTACCAGAAGATTCCGGCCCGTAAATTTCGATGACACGCCCGCGCGGCAAGCCGCCGATCCCAAGGGCGATATCAAGCCCAAGCGAACCGGTCGGTATGGCATCAACGTCAACCTGGAGATCGTTAGCGCCAAGACGCATGACCGATCCCTTGCCGAAATTCTTTTCGATCTGCGCGAGGGCGGCTTCCAGCGCCTTTTGCTTGTCCATTACTTCCCCTTCAATAATGCGGAGTTTGGTCGTGCCCATTGCAGTATTCCCCTGTGTTCCATGAGCCCTGACAATTCACAACATGTACCCTCTGTGTTCTTATATGTCGAGAGCCTTGAACCCTAAAAAGAACATTTTGCAAACATACACGCCAAACGATCAATCAAGATCTTTAAACCACCCTGGGTGGATCTGTATCAATTAAAACGACAGATTGAGACCACGCGTCCGGGCCTGTGAATGCAACGAATATAGTGCCGGACGCGAATATCCCGCATCACCTGCGTGCGGCCTCCTGCTCACAAACCGGGACACGTGATCCTAACGTAACATTTTAAGTGATACAGACCACTAGCCCCGATTCCACGATGAAGTTCAATAGTGTTTCAGCCCAGCAGATCACGTAAATACGGGATCAACGGCAGATCTGCCGGCGGCATCGGATAATCTGCAAGGCGCATGGCCCGCACCCACGCCAACTCCTGGCCTTCGCGCGGCTGCATCTCGCCCTCCCACTTGCGGCTCAAAAAAAGCGGCATCAGGAGATGAAAGTCTTCGTAAGCATGAGAGGCAAAAGTAAACGGCGCAAGACACGTTGCACAGACTTCGATCGCAAGTTCTTCTTTTAACTCACGGATCAGGGCGTCCTCAGGCGTCTCATGCGGATTGACCTTGCCACCTGGAAACTCCCATAGCCCAGCCATGCTTTTGCCTTTCGGGCGCCTGGCAATCAGAACACGATTGTCTGCATCAACAAGTGCTGCCGCTGCGACCAGGAGAAGAGGCTTTGTCATGTTTTTTTGCGATGTCCGCGCTGCTTATCGACGTTTTCCGAGTATTCTGCGTATAAAGGCTGCACTTTGCATCGCAGTTGGACTGTATGCGCAAGAGTGCTCAGCTGCGATAATCCGCATTGATTGAGATATAACCATGCGTCAGATCGCAGGTCCAAACCGTAGCTTGCCCGCCACCAACACCAACATCAACGGTAATCTCGATTTCTGCATTTTTCATGTAAGCCGAAACGACACTTTCATCGTAGCATGGCGAACGCAGCCCGTGCTCGGCGAGAAGATGCGACCCGAACTGGATTTTGATCTTATCGCGATCTGCTGCTTCACCGGCTTTACCAACCGCCATAACCACGCGACCCCAGTTGGCATCTTCACCGGCAAGTGCCGTCTTGACCAGCGGAGAATTCGCCAGAGACATTGCAATACGATGGGCCGCCCTGTCATGTTCAGCCCCTGTTACATTGATTGTCACGAACTTGGAAATTCCTTCGCCATCTTTGACAACTAATATTGCAAGCTGATGCATGATCCGATGCAACGCTTCCTTGAAGGCAGCAGCCTCGGCACTGCCGCCATCAACGATCGTTGCGCCACCGGAGGCTCCAGTCGCAAACACCAGAAGCGTATCGCTTGTCGAAGTATCACCATCAACCGTAATGCAGTTGAACGTCTTGTCAACAATCTCGGCTGTCATATCCTGCAACAGACTACGATCAATTTTCACATCCGTGAATATAAATCCCAGCATGGTCGCCATGTCCGGCGCAATCATGCCAGAGCCTTTCACAATACCGGATATGGCTATGCTGCGCCCGGCGATGGTAAGGCTGGTTGTTGCCATTTTGGGAAAGGTATCGGTTGTCATGATGGCATATGCTGCATCGTGCCAGGCGTCAGGACTGGCTGTCTCAGCCATACCTTGCAAGCGATATGAAAATTCGCCTGCTTCCAAAGGCTCGCCAATCACGCCCGTTGAGGCAATATAGACTTCATCCAGCGGGCAACCGGCCGCATCCGCTGCTGCGGCGGCTGTTATGCGAACTGCCTCAGCGCCACGATAGCCGGTAAATGCATTTGCATTGCCTGCATTGACGACAAGGGCTTGTGCGCGTCCCTGCTGCAAACGTTCGCGGCACCAAAACACTGCGGCTGAGGAGGTCTTGGATTTTGTTAACGCGCCGGCTGCGATCGTCCCTTCGTCGAAAAGAGCAAGCATCAAATCCTTCCGCCCCTTATATCTGATACCAGCTTCGATAGCCGCCAGACGGACCCCTTTCACATTCTGCAACTCAGGCAGAAAGGCAGGCGCAAATGGTGATGTTCCTTTATCTGGCATCGTGACTCTCGCGTGCGGGATTTTCAGGCCGCTGCAATTTGTTTAAATTATTGTTGTTTCATGACCGGATCGAGATATTCGATGGTGGCTGCGCTGCGCAACACTTCAACCATAGCCCGCGCACGCTCATGAATGAGCTGTGATATTATGCCTTCTTTAGCGTCCTGGAAAGTCGGTGTTTCGACAGCCCGCTTACCGGTTACCTTAACAAGATGCCAGCCTGAATCGGTTTGAACAGGCTCACTAACCTCTCCAACATTTAAGGAAAAGACTGCTTTATCTAAAGCCGGCGCGAGATGGCCACGGCCGAAGTAACCAAGATCGCCACCTTTGGCAGCCGAATGCGCATCCACAGAATGTTGCCTGGCCAAATCGGAAAAATCTCCATCGTGGACGATGAGTTCGAATACAGCCTTGGCTTCATCCTGCGTTGTCAGCAGAATTTGGCTGGCGCGAATCTGCTGCCCGCCTTGGGTATTATTGATTCGTTGATCGTAGTACCTGCGCGCTTCCACCTCGGTAATCTGGCTCTTTATCTGCTGATCGAAAAAATCATCGCGCATATTACGCCGATCCCAATAGTGCTGTCGCTCCTTGAACACCGATGAAACGGCTACATTCTTTTTTTCCGCAGCATCAGCAAACAGTTCATTTTGAATAAGAAACTCTATCACAACGCGGCGGCGCGTCGCAGGCGAGTGCCGCAGAAGATCCTGCCCGATCTCCGCTTCAGCCAGGCGCACATCAGCTTCGGTGATAAGCCGCCCGTTTACTTTAGCAACGATGGCATCTTCGGTTTGGGCAAGCACAACCGTGCTCAGCAAAATAAAACCGACAAACGGTGCTGTGAGCCCATGAAATATTGCAGAACCAAGCTGCAGTTGCCTGAAAAATATCACGTGTTCCCGCCTTTTTGTCCTGGCTTTACCGGCTTTAATCAACTTCAGATCCTCATCGCTTGCCTTATCTCAACCGGCGATTCCTGACAAACGAGAGTTGCATGAGCCTTGCCATCTTAAGACCCGACGTCACTTACTGCATGAAGCCTCAGGAGACAATTTTTCACTGCATTAATGCAGCTGCCCGGGCCACCGCTAGCTGCAGGCGTTTGCCCGAAGGAAAATTCTCCGCTGCCGGCTTCACCCGGCAATTGACGACAGGTTCCGATGAATGCATCCCGTAAAACGGGATAAATAAAGACTTCGTTCTGCAAGTGAATTGACAATATACCCTCTCAATTTCTATGTGTGAAACAGATTAAGAGACATCAGTGAGTTTTTAGTGGATAGACGCGTGCTCTGTCTCACATTACATATCGGTCAGGACGTATGACCAATCGTACCGGATTGGTTCATGCCAGTTTTGCAACTCGCTTATGTGCACGACAAAATTGCACCTTAGCGCGAGCAGGAGCCGGATGTCCTGATTAAATGTTAAGTGAGGCAAAGCTCTGGCATTGAGCGGGCATGAAACGTGATTAAGCCGCGTTTAAACAAGACGCGGCCAACCAGCATTTAAAACAAGCCACAACTGGCAAGGATTGAGACGGCTATGATTTCGTTCGAGCGGTTCGCATCGAAAATTTTCGGTTCTTCAAATGAGCGCCGCCTACGCGGCTATAATGAACGTGTAGAGGCCATCAATGCATTAGAACCGGAAATCGAGGCGTTGTCTGACGAAGAATTGCGGGCCCGGACCGAAGACTTCCGCAGACAGCTTGATGCTGGCAAAGATTTAAACGACCTCGTCGTCCCGGCATTTGCCACCGTGCGCGAAGCGGCCAAGCGGACACTCGGACAGCGCCATTACGATGTGCAGCTGATCGGCGGCATGGTGCTGCATGATGGCAAAATTGCCGAAATGAAGACCGGCGAGGGCAAAACGCTGGTGTCGACTCTGCCCGTCTATCTCAACGCCTTGATGGGTGAAGGAGTTCATGTTGTCACGGTCAACGATTACCTCGCGCAGCGTGATGCCGAGTGGATGGGGCAGATTTACAGGTTCCTCGGGCTGTCGGTGGCCTGCATCGCCAATGCCATGGGAGACAAGGAGCGCCGCGCAGCCTACGCTGCCGATGTTACCTATGGCACCAATAATGAATACGGCTTTGATTATCTGCGCGACAATATGAAAATGTCGAAAGCGGAGATGGTGCAGCGCAGACACTGTTACGCCATCGTGGATGAGGTGGATTCGATCCTCATCGATGAAGCGCGCACACCACTTATCATCTCCGGCCCTCTTGAGGATCGCGCTGAACTTTACAATACAATCGATGTGCAAATGCCGGAGTTG
Organism: uncultured Hyphomicrobiaceae bacterium; assembly: GCA_963922535.1. Taxonomy (GTDB): domain Bacteria; phylum Pseudomonadota; class Alphaproteobacteria; order Rhizobiales; family Hyphomicrobiaceae; genus Tectiglobus. The sequence continues at coordinate 13,455 of CAWUIN010000026.1, forward strand.
ATCGCCGATAAGGAGAACTTTGAACTCGACGAAAAGCAGCGTCAGGTCAGTTTGACAGAAAAAGGCAACCAGTGGATCGAAGAAAAACTGGGCGAAGCCGGCCTGATGACCGGCACACTTTACGACGTTGAAAACGTTACGCTTGTCCATCACGTCAATCAGGCGCTCAAAGCCCATGCGCTATTCTCCCGCGATAAAGACTATATCGTCAAAAACAAGGAAATCGTCATTATCGACGAACACACCGGGCGTATGATGCCAGGGCGGCGTTACTCGGAAGGTCTGCACCAGGCCTTGGAAGCCAAAGAAGGCGTCGAAGTGCAGCCGGAAAACCAAACGCTGGCCTCGGTGACATTCCAAAACTATTTCCGCCTTTACGATAAGTTAGCCGGCATGACAGGAACCGCGTCCACCGAGGCTGCAGAGTTCATGGACATCTACGGTCTCGACGTGCTTGAAATACCGACGCATCGCCTCGTTGGCCGCCTGGATGAGGACGATGAAATCTATCGCACGGAACATGAAAAATGGCAGGCCATCATCGCCGAGATTAAAGAAGCCCAGGAGCGTCAACAGCCGTGCCTGGTTGGGACGGCTTCAATTGAAAAAAGCGAACACCTCTCGGAGCTACTCAAACAGAACAATATTGAACACCAGGTGCTCAACGCACGCTATCACGAGCAGGAAGCTAAAATTATTGCCCAGGCCGGCGTGCCTGGAACGGTGACCATTGCCACGAACATGGCCGGCCGCGGAACTGATATCCAGCTGGGTGGCAATGCCGATATGCGCATTCTCGAAGAGGTTGGCCCGTCGGACTCAGCGGATTTCGACACGGCCAAGGCGGCAAAGATCCGCGCTGAAGTCAATGCGGCGCGCGATACGGTATTGAACGCATCTTCAATTATCGAGATTGAACCGGCAAAAGGAAATAAGCCTGCCAAGACCGTTGAAAAGCCAGGCGGCCTTTATGTCATCGGCACCGAACGCCATGAAAGCCGACGTATTGACAATCAGCTCCGCGGCCGTTCCGGCCGCCAGGGCGACCCGGGCCGGTCGAAGTTCTATCTGTCGCTGCAGGACGATCTGATGCGGATTTTTGGTTCCGACAAGATGGACAGCATCCTCAAGACGCTCGGCCTGAAGGAGGGCGAGGCAATCATCCATCCCTGGATGAATAAATCCCTTGAAATGGCGCAGAAGAAGGTCGAAGCGCGCAATTTCGATATGCGAAAACACATCCTCAAATACGATGATGTGATGAATGACCAGCGCAAGGTTGTCTTTGAACAGCGCCTTGAGTTTATGTCCTCCGATGATGTCAATGAAATCGTCACCGATATGCGCCATGATGTCATTGAAACCATGACCGCCCGGCACATTCCTGAAAAAGCCTACGCAGAACAATGGGATACCGAAGGCCTCTCCAAGGCTTTTATGGAACTGACCGGCGAGGAGGCTCCAGTCGTGGACTGGGCTGCCGAGGAAGGCATTGCAACCGATGAAATCAGTGAACGGCTCATCAACCTGGCCGACAGCAAAGCCGAGACGATGCTGACTGATATAGGTGAAGTTATACTGACAAGCTACGGCAGCGCCAAGGAACTTGTAACTTCAGTCGAAGGCAATGGAAAGTTGCAGGAAATGCTCGAGAAACCAGAGGAGAACCTGGAAAATATCGGCCTCTATTTGCTGAATTCTGAGAACGGCGCGGTTCGCATCAACGGCATTTCGCGCAAAGACGCCGAGGCGCAAGCCAGCATGATCGGTTATCAGTTCTTAACAAATCTTATGGAGGCGCGCCAGCTTACTGACGAAATCGACAATGCTGAAGATCAGTCGCCAGAAGCTCTTGGACGCCAGCGCATGCGCTTGATCGAGAAGTCCATCCTTTTGCAAACGCTCGACACTCTCTGGCGTGAGCATTTGGTCGTCCTTGAACATCTGCGCGAAGTGATCGGTTTTCGCGCTTACGGCCAACGCGACCCTCTGAATGAATACAAATCTGAAGCATTTATGCTGTTCGATAATCTGCTCACCAAACTACGTGAGAACGTCACCCGACAGCTTATGAACATCAATGTTGTGGGTGATGATAATCTTTACGCCACCATTGATAATGAGATGCCGGAGATGGAGGCTCATCATGAGCAGGCGCCGCTGTTTGGCGATTATGCTAAAGCAGAAGCTGCAATTGCCAATGAACAAAATGCCTTCGCCTTAGAAGAGAATAAAACCATCCGTCCTGCTCCGTTACGCACGCGCCAGGCGAGTGGGGAACTCGACCCAAACGAGCCGGCCACGTGGGGTAAGGTTGCACGCAACGCTGCTTGTCCATGCGGGTCCGGAAAAAAGTACAAGCATTGCCACGGCAGTCATTAGGCCGTGTCGTCAATTAGCACGCTAAATCCTCATCGGACGGGGCGAATTTTCCCGGATGGATCACACGAGTTTTTTTTACACCCTCTGACGATCCGGGGATATCATGACTGGCAACAGCTGGAGACGGAACTTCGCAATGGCGGAATTTTCTTACGACAAGCTCATGAACTGGCCGTTCGAGGAGATTGCACATACCTATGGCGAACGTGATACCATTCTGTATGCTCTCAGTATCGGCATTGGTTATGATCCGCTGGATGAAAAGCAACTGAACTACGTGTTTGAGGAAGCCGATTTCACCTCAGCGCCCACCATGGCAGTTGTTCTGGCCAGCCCAGGATTTTGGGCGCGTCATCCCGAAACAGGCATTGAATGGGAAAAAATCCTGCACGGGGAACAAGAAATCGTTCTGCACACCCCCCTGCCGACGGCAGCCACGGTTAAGGCAACCACCAAAATCAGCGAAATACTTGATAAGGGAGAAGGTAAGAACGCGCTGATTTATACAACGCGGACTCTCGTCGATGACGCTACTGGCGATGAACTGGCAACGCTGAGATCGACACTGATCGCGCGCGGCCATGGCGGTTTTGGTGGAAAAGACGGCCCACAACCGCAACCGCATCCAACACCGCAACGCGAGCCCGATAAGATTTGCGATCTTCCAACGGCACCTAATTCAGCTCTGATTTATCGGCTTGACGGTGACACAAACCCGCTTCATGTCAGCCCCAAGGTCGCCGCAGAAGCTGGTTTCAAGGCACCGATCCTGCACGGCTTGTGCTCATTTGGCATAGCCGGTCATGCGCTTCTCAGGACTTATTGCGATTATGACGCAACGCGTTTGAAATCATTGAAATTGCGCTTTGCAAGCCCGGTTTATCCAGGCGAAACTATTCGCACCGAAATGTGGCAAGACGGCAATGTTATTTCATTGCGTTCGAAAGTTATCGAACGTGACCAGATCGTCCTCAGCAACGGCCGGGCTGAAATATCCGGCCTCTGACAGTTTAATATTTCGTGTGCCCGAACTTCAACATGCTCTGTTAACACGCTTCACGATCGAAATGTACATAATAATAAGAGCAGAAAGCGCATATTTTTTGCCTTGAGAGACAATGCACACCTGCGTATCATGCTGGGTACCCTTAGTGCTGCCACCGTTTATATTGGGGAATAAATTATGCGATATTTGCATACTATGGTTCGCGTAAAGAACTTGGAAGAGAGTTTAGATTTTTACTGTAATAAAATGGGGTTGCAAGAAGTAAGGCGGATGGAGAGCGAAGGCGGCCGGTTTACACTTGTATTTCTGGTTGCCAGCGCAGATAAAGAAAGCGCTGTCGAAGAACGTGCTCCGTTACTTGAACTGACTTACAACTGGGACCCTGAGGATTATACCGGCGGCCGTAATTTTGGCCACTTGGCCTACGAAGTGGATGACATTTATACAACTTGCCAGAGCCTCATGGATAATGGCATCACTATTAATCGCGCCCGCCACGTGACGGCAGAATGGCATTCTTCAGATCTCCTGACGGCATTTCTATCGAACTGCTGCAGAAAGGCACGGCTCTGGAGATAAAGGAGCCCTGGATATCAATGGAGAATAAAGGCACATGGTGAATTGAGAGTACGCTTTTGATACTTGCTGTAATTACCCCAACTTCCATTGGTTAGACTTAAAATAACAGTATGCAGGCTTAATACAGGCTACGAGCACGAGTGTATACAGTTCAACATGAGGTTGTAATTAAGCAGATGAGCAATAAGAAAAAAATAAACCCAGCTGTCATGGCGGTCTTCTCAGTGTTACGAGCCCGCAAACAGCAAAAAGACAATCAGGGCACACAGGAAAATAAAGCGAAGAGCGGGAGAACGAAGGGCAACCAATTTGTTACAGCCGCTGTGGTCATCGTCACCTTAATCATAACTCTCATTGTGATGCTGTCGCTGGGAACAGTCGGGTAGTATAGCCCTTTGTAATGTTGAAAAATCAGGTGAATTAACCCATGTCACTTTCTGATGTTTTCTGGAGATGTTTGTTCGATCAATAAGCTCTTCGTCGCCATAATGATCCAGATAATATCACTTGTCGCAACTGGCTTATGCCGGTATGCCCCTTTAGCCGGCATGAATGCATCTGAGACTGGCGCACCACTCATATGCGTCTTTTATCAATTTTACATGATTTTAGCATAGACAAATGGATCAGCGATGCACTTTGCTTATTGCTATTGAAAATCTTGACGAAACTTTATAACATTGAAATTATTCAAATAATTTAAAATTCCGCGAAAATAAATAAAATATTCCGGTCCGGAAGGAAAATCATGACAATTCAAGTTACGGGCAAAAATATCGAAGTTGGTCATGCACTGCAGACTTATCTTACAGATCGAACGCGCAACGTGCTGGAAAAGTACATCGGCCCTGAAATATTCGGACACGTACGAATTTCAAAAGAACATGGGTGCTTTCGAACAGACTGTTCGATCCGCCTTCAGACCGGCCTCCTGCTTGAGGCACATGGCGAGGCCGGCGATGCTTATGCCAGTGCTGATGCAGCGCTTGAGCGCCTGGACAAGCGGGTCCGGCGGTATAAACGGCGCCTTAAGGACCACTACGTTTCGTCTCGCCGGGATGATGCCGCCCAGGCGCATGGCTTTGCTCTCGATTATACAGTGCAGCCCACTGAAGAACCGGAGGAAAGTGCGGAAAATGAAGAATTTTCCAGCGATCCGCTGATTATCGCAGAAATGAAACGACCGATCCTGTCTTTCAATGTTAGCGAAGCTGTGATGCAACTGGACTTGACGGAGGATATATTTCTGGTATTCCGCAACGCTGCTAACGGATCGACAAATGTAGTCTACAGACGCAGCGACGGAAATATCGGATGGATTGATCCGAGCAATACAGGAATTTAAAAGAAACCCAAAGCTGTTACATGATAACCCGGCATAATTGATTTCTCTCAAACAGTTAGATGATAATATAACTATGCAAAATTTTCAGTCTGATCACTATACAAAGTGCAGAACAATGGATCAACTTGGCGATCTTGTGTCAGCGAACGGCATAATTCCAGCGCTCAAGGCAACGACGAAGAAGCAGTGCCTCCAGGAACTGGCAAATATAGCCGCTGAGCAGACCGGTCTTTCCCAGCGCGCAATATTTGAGACCCTCTTGCAACGTGAACGTCTTGGCTCAACCGGGCTTGGTTGCGGCATCGCCGTTCCGCATGTGAAATTTAAGGAACTTAATCGTATCGTTTGCATCTTCGCCAGGCTTGAAACGCCCATCGATTTTGAAGCACTTGACGGTAAACCAGTTGATCTTATCTTCCTTCTCCTTGCGCCAGAACATGCGAGCGGCGATCATCTCAAAGTCCTTGCACGAATATCTCGCCTGTTACGTGAACCGGATGTTTGTAGCCAACTACGTACGGTAAAAGACGATCAAAAGCTTCTTGAGCTTCTCAAGCAGCCAGTAACTGCCCGGGCTGCTTAGCCTTTCTAATTGTTGGCTAAGCGGACAATGAGTCCATATCGTGAAATATTTTTGTATGAAAACAAAAATATTTAAGAATGCAGGATTTATTTGTCATGACACCTGTCGATGCTGGTATCATCAAGCAACGGGAAGGGAATTTCCACGGCTTGTCACCAATCTTATTTGAAGCATCGCTACCGGTGCCGCTTGCATGAAACAGTACTTGCCGCATTCATCATACGTAACGATCTGACACAAATATACGCAAAATTGACATAACATTTTATGTGCGCATACGGCGTCATTGTTGGTACTATACTGTTTACTCTAATGGTATGTATTAGTTAAAACCCGCATACGCTTACCCAGCATCTTAAGCGATACAGACCATAAGTGGGCTGCTTTTCCAGCTGTATTAGGCCGATTTACTCAAACACTATTGCGCTATGACGATGCGACCCGACACCGACTGCTTGCTATCCCAAACTGAAGCAGCCCAGGCGCGTGCCTCTTCACCTACAACATCGGCATGGGTCAGCGCCAATGCGGGCGCCGGCAAGACGCACGTGCTCAAATTACGCGTCCTGCGGCTACTGCTGGGCGGCACGCCGCCAGAGCGCATCCTGTGCCTGACTTATACTAAGGCGGCTGCGGCGGAGATGTCGCAGCGTGTCTTTGCCGATCTTGCAAAGTGGACAACAGCCAGCGGTGCGGATCTTGAAAAGATGCTCGCCAAGTTGCTGGGCCGCGCGCCAACGCAAGATGAAACAAGCCTTGGACGGCAGCTTTTCGCGCGTGCCATCGAAACGCCCGGCGGGCTCAAGGTGCAGACAATCCACGCGTTCTGCGAGCGCCTTTTGCAGCGCTTTCCACTGGAGGCAGGCGCATCGCCTGGTTTCACGATTCTCGACGAAGATCTGGCGGCCTCGCTCAGGCGTGAGGCCATTAATATAACGCTTGGAGAGGCCAATGCCGACCCTGCCTCCCCTCTTGGCCAGGCGTTGCGACTTGCGGTTGTGCGGGCTGCAGATGAGCGTTTCGACCAGATCCTCGGCGTAGCATTGCAGCGGCGCCAGTGGATCGAAGACATGGGGCGACTTGCAAGGCAGCACGCCGATGGCGAGCAAAATTTTAAGACCGCCGATCTTTTTTACCGCCGTATCTTTCAAATCGACGAACAGGCAACGACGGATGCGTTGCGCTGCCAGCAAGCCAACGTTTTAACTATCTCTCAGTTGTCAGCTGCGGCGGGTATACTGCAGGCGGGCGGCAAGCGCGACCGCGAACTGGCCGGCATGTTCATGCGCGCGGCAAGCGCACCCAGCGACACGCAACGCAGGGCGGCCCTGGCTCAGGCATTTCTGAAGAAGGACGGAAAACCACGCTCCGACAGCCAGTTTGTTTCCAAAGGCCTGCGCACCGCAGAACCTGGCATTGCCGATCGGTTGCTTAAGGCGCGCGATGCATTTCATGCTTTGACGCAAAAGCTCACGGGCCTGGAAATGATCGAGACAACCCTGGCCCTGCTTTGCCTCAGCACACGCGTTCTTGAGCACTATAACGATGCCAAGGATCGGCGGGCGGCGCTGGATTTCGAAGATCTGATCGATAAGACATCGCGGCTGCTGGCCGCCGGCGAGGCAGCGAACTGGATTCTCTACAAGCTGGACGGCGGTCTCGATCACATCCTGGTGGATGAGGCCCAGGATACCAGCCCGCTGCAGTGGAAAATCGTTGAAGCCCTGGCGGCAGAGTTTTTTTCCGGCGAAGGTGCCAGCGAGGCCGAGCGCTCGGTATTTGCGGTAGGTGACGAGAAACAGTCGATCTACAGTTTCCAGGGTGCAGCACCGGAACAATTTGCCCGTGCAGGCCGCCGCTTTGCCGGCAAAGTCAAGGGAATTGGCGGAGACTGGGCAGACGTTCCGCTGACACTGTCTTTTCGCACGGTCAAGCCACTGCTAGATGCGGTGGATGCTATTTTCGCCGATGAGGGACGCACGCCCGGGATCAATTTTTCAGACAATGCGGTGCGGCACCAGGCACTGCGTCTTGGAGAAGCAGGCTGTTTTGAGATCTGGCCAACCATCAGACCCAAGGCCCACGATCCAGCGCCGGCCTTTGCGCCGTTTGATGATGCAACGCCGCGCCCGCCCGCCGCGATGCTTGCTGAGAAAGTTGCAGATCAAATCCAAGTCTGGCTTGAGAGCGGCGAAATCCTGAAGTCAAAGGGACGTCGCGTGTGTGCGGGAGACTTTCTCATTCTGGTCAGGCGGCGCCAACCGTTTGCGCCACAGATCGTGCGCGCCCTTAAAAGCCGCAAAATTCCGGTGGCCGGAGCGGATCGCATTATGCTGACCGAGCAGCTTGTCGTTCAGGATTTGCTGGCGCTTGCGGATTTTCTACTCTTGCCACAGGATGATCTGGCGCTGGCCAGCGTTCTTAAATCGCCACTCTTTAACATAGATGACGATGATTTGCTCCTGTTTGCGCCTGAGCGCAAAGGATCGCTATGGGCAGCACTCCTGGCCCATGTCAACGACACAGGAGCAGCCAACGCGCGCTTAAGTTATGCAGTGCAAATGCTGAAACGCTGGCAAGCATTGGTAAATTTTGCGCTGCCTTATGAATTCTTTGCGACGCTTTTGGACCGGGATGGCGGTCGGGCCCGTCTGCTTGGCCGCCTCGGTCCGGATGCAGCGGATCCACTGGATGAATTCATGGACCTGGCGCTTGCCTACGATCAGCAGGCTCCCGCCTCATTGCAGGGATTTACCGGCTGGTTACGTACCGGATCGCGCCAGATCAAACGGGATATGGATCAGGCCCGCGACGAAGTCCGTGTCATGACGGTGCACGGTGCCAAGGGCCTTGAGGCTCCCATCGTTCTGCTGCCGGACACCTGCGCAGCCCCAGGAGGCGGACTGCCAAATCCGCTCGTTGATCTGGCGGGCACTGAGGTGCCGGAGGAGCAGGCTGCCCCCCAGGTCTGGGCTGTTAAAGGAGCCGGCATGCTGCGCCCCATCACAGATGGCCGGGCTGTGACTGCCAAGCGGGAGTTGGAAGAGCATCATCGACTGCTCTATGTAGCGCTGACAAGGGCGCAGGACCGTGTCTACGTGATGGGATTTGAAAGCAAAAGAGGCCGGGCGAAGAACTGCTGGTACGATACAATCTGGCAGGGCCTTGATGGTCAGCTGAACGCGATTGAGACTGAGAATGGTGAAACAATATGGCGCCTTGAGACACCCCAAACCGTAGCCCCCACGCGCGCTCCGGATAATGGACAAACCGCAGCTGCCGCCATCACGTTACCAGCCTGGGCTTTAACGAAAGTGCCACATGAGCCGCAGTTAACAATTCCACTGGTGCCGTCACGCCTCACAGTCCCGCCCGGAGACGATGGCGATGAGAGGAGGCCCGCTGCTGAGAGCGGTATGGACGTACAGCCGCGCCAGCCCGAGGAACCGGCTTTTCCTTCGCCGCGCACGATCACCTCTGACAACGGTTTATTGCGCGGGACACTCATACATACTCTGTTCGAACATTTGCCAGATTACCCAGAGGCCGACCGCTATCGCATCGCAAAGCAGTACCTGGAGGTTAACGGCAAAGATATTGGTTCATCCATACGTACTTCGATGATTGAAGAAGTGCTTGACGTGATGTCTGATGCAGCCTGTGCTGCTGCTTTTGCCCAGGGCTCCCGCGCCGAGGTGCCGATCGTCGCAGATCTTGTCTCACCGCTGCCTGACAGCCCACCATTGCGGCTCTCAGGCCGGATTGACCGGCTGATACGATCCCGTGATGGAATCTTGATCGTGGACTTTAAATCTAACCGGCGCCCACCGCCGGGGCTGGACCGCGTGCCGGCGATCTATTTGTTGCAACTTGCAGCCTATCGCCTTGCTTTGCAGAAAATTTTTCCCGGTGAAGCGGTACGCGCGGCATTGCTTTGGACAGCTGCGCCAGTACTTATGGAGATACCGGTCAAGGTGCTGGACGATCATCAACAAGGTCTTTGGCAGCTCGGGCAGCTGAACCTTGACGCTGCCTAGGCAGGTCCTTAATTATAGCATAACTCATACTACACCTGTTATGAACATTTACTCTATGGAGAATAGTACATGACCAGCGAACAAGTTATTAAAGTGTCCGATGCCACCAGCTTTAAGGCCGAAGTTCTTGACGTTACCAGCGAGCCCGTTGTGGTTGATTTCTTTGCCGAATGGTGTGGGCCATGTAAGGCAATGGCTCCGAAGCTCGACGAAGTTGCAAAGGAAATGGCAGGTAAGGTCAAGATTGTAAAAATTGACGTCGATCAAAATCCTGAAATAACCGACCAGTACAAAATTCAGGCCATGCCGACGCTTATTATCTTTAAGAACGGCGAAGAAGCTACACGTCACACAGGTGCGCTCGTGCAGAAAACCAGGCTTAAAGACTGGATCAACCAAGCAATATGATCAATTATCTCAGCTCATCGTATGCTCATCGTACACATGCTTACCGGTGATGATGCGGGGATCAAAATCCGCTGCATCGCCCTGGCCATAAACTACGTTTGAGCTGGCAGTCTTCCGCTCTGCCATACAATCATTCTGCTGTTGAACGGGACGGCGATCTTACCGTCAAGCAAGCACCGTCGACTTCGGAAACTTGGGGGCAATATCAATCAAGTGCAGTAAAAGCATATGCCTTTAATTGCATCTGAATTGATTCAAGCTGCACGTTCCGCTTCTGGCTGCAGAACATGTTGAAGCCGCTGGCGTATTGTATTTTCCCGTTTAGCATCAACGATTTTATCGTTGGTCAGATCTGTTACGTAAAAGACACCTATGGCTTTTTCGCCAAATACTATCGTTCGTGCCGAGGTAATATCAAGCTTGAGATCCAGTATCTCATTCGTTAAGTCGTAAAGCAGTCCCGGTCGGTCCCGCCCGGCCACATCAAGCACGGTAAAACGATCTGAGAGTGCGTTTGAAATCATCACCTCTGGGTTAACCTTGAACGCATGGATGCGTGGCTCTGACATACGGCGCTGCTGCAGCATCGTCTCAAGATTAATTTCGCCTTTAAGAGATTTCAGAATCATATCTCCGATTCGTTCAGCACGCCGCCTTTCATCGTCGGTATCTTCGAAGCTGCGCTGCAACAGAAAGCTATCCAGTGCAAAGCCATCGCGCGTTGAAGACATCTGTGCGTCAATGATATCGGCGCCCGCCGCCGCACAACAGCCGGCGGATAATGCAAGAAGGATGGGATGACGGGGTGCCAGGATGGTGAGTTTGGTGATGCCTTTGAACGGATCTGAAGCAAACGACATTCCCAGCTTGTTGCCGGTTTTCTGCATGTCACGCATAAGTTTGGCATGCTGGACCTGCTTGTCGGTATCGATGCGCAACCAGTAGTCTGGATACTGGCGTTGAATGAACGTGTCTGCCAGATCCGGCGCCACAAATGCCAGGCGCTCACGCAGCCTGTACTTAGAGTTCTCCTGCAAGACCGCGGTGCTGATAGGATTATGATCTCTGGATATTGCACGCTTGGTTGCGTTATAGAGTTCCCGCAGCAGCTGTCCCTTCCAGCTGTTCCAGGTCCCAGGCCCCACGGCACGAATATCGGCAACCGTTAACAGCAGCAGCAGATTAAGGCGCTCCTTTGTCTGCACCACGGCGGCAAAATCATGTATTGTTTTGGGGTCTGAAAGATCTCGGCGCAAGGCGGTATCGCTCATCGTGAGATGTTCGCGGATCAGCCAACATACCGTATCGTTTTCCAACTCACTTAAGCCAAACCGCGGGCACAGATCGGTTGCAATTTGGGCACCGATAAGTGAGTGATCTTCAGGCCGCCCCTTGGCGATATCGTGCAGGAAGGCGGCAACGTAGAGTGCGCGCCGGTTCTTAATCAGCGGTACGAGTTGCGTTGATAAAGGCAGAGCCGCAGTCAGCTCCTGATTTTCAATGGCTGCCAGCTGGCCAACGGTCCGCATAAGATGATCGTCTACGGTAAAATGATGATACATATTGAACTGCATCATTGAGACGACGAGGCCAAATTCTGGAATGAACCAGCCAAGAACGCCAGCTTCGTTCATGCGCCTCAAAGAGTTTTCAGCACCGGTTTTAGAACACAGCAGTTCAAGAAAAATCTGGTTGGCTTCGGGGTTGGTGCGCACCTTATCGTTGATTAAACGCAGGGACTGCCGCATCAGACGGATTGCCTGGGGATGGAAGGGACGTCCGGTTTGCTTTGCAGTTTGAAAAATGCGAAGCAGATTGACAGGATCATTTTTGAAAACGCCAGGGTCAGCGACGTTAAGATAGCCTTCATCGAGACAGAAGTCCTTCGTGCCTTGAATTGTGCTGCTTCTTGCCCACTGAACTGGATTAAGCATGCGATAGATGGACTGTGAGGCGACGATTTGCTGGATTTCGAGATTAGAAGAAATAATGTCCGTCAGTTTGCCGACGTCTTTTGTAACCAGGAAATAGTGGCGCATGAAGCGCTCTACAGCACGCAAGCCTTTGGCCTCGCGATATTTGAGGCTTTTGGCTATAATTGGCTGTACGTCAAATGACAGGCGCTCTTCGGCACGGCCTGCTTCAAAATGCAGATGACAGCGAACGGTCCAAAGAAACGCGTTGCATCGCTTGAACGTCGCGGCTTCCTGCGATGTGATGGTGCCGCTCTGCACCGTCTCAGCACCGACATTGTGGCCTGTCACATAACGGATGAGCCAGTGCAGCGTATGAAGGTCTCTCAGGCCGCCTTTGCCGTCCTTGATATTCGGCTCGACACGGTAGCGGCTCTCGCCCGCCTGTTTGTGGCGCGCCTCCCGTTCCGCCATTTTAGCTGTAATGAACCCCCGTGCTGTATCAGCAACGACATTCTCGCGGAAACGGATTTTTAGCGAATTGTAAAGCTCTTCATCGCCAAGGATCAAACGTGTATCCAGCAGAGATGTGCGGATCGTAAAGTCGTCCCTGGATAAAACAACACAATGTCTGATGTTGCGCGTTGCGTGACCAACCTTGAAGCCAAGATCCCAGAGAAGATAAAGTATGTATTCTGCAACACTTTCAACCCAGGGCGTCTGCTTGTAGGGCAGAAGAAACAAAAGATCGATATCGGACCCCGGAGCCAGCATGCCGCGCCCATAGCCGCCCGTTGCAACAATGGCCATGAGTTCGTCATCAGAGCTTGCTGTAGGCTGATGATAGACATGATATTTGGTATAATCAAAAATCAAACGGATGAGTTCATCTTGAAAATGCGAGAACCCCTCCGCACAGGCAATACCATCGCCATCGAGGAGAAGCTGATCACGGGCCGCCTTGCGCGCATCTTTTGTGAGCTGCTTCAAACGTTTCAGAACCACCGGCCGGCAGGCATCGGGACTTTCGGAATTCCGATAAAGAGCGGTCAGTTCTTTACGCAGGGCAACTGGATCAAAGTAGGGCGACTGGGAGATTGCATTGTTACGCACGACAACTACTCTTTATACTGCTGCGCTATGTCTCTCAGACGATACACAAGTTCAAGCGCAGAACGTGGCGTCAGTTCATCGGGATTGATGCCGTATATTGTCTCAAGCAGGAGCGATGGCTTTGCCTGCGCGGCCTGACGTGGAGGGGCGGCAGCAAAAAGTGGCAGCTCGCCCAGCGAACTGCCACTGCTTCTGCCATCCATCTGATCTGTCTCCAGTATTGCTAAAACCTCGTTCGCACGCGCTGTGACTGATGCTGGCAGGCCAGCTAGCCGCGCGACGTGAATGCCGTAAGAGCGATCCGCAGCGCCGGGTTTGATTTTGTGCAGGAAAACGATTTCATCTTTCCATTCTTTAACGTCGACCGTCACGTTGGCGACCTCACCGAGCCGGTCCGCCAGGCAGGTGAGCTCGTGGTAGTGGGTGGCAAATAGCGCACGGCATCTGTTTACATCATGCAGATGTTCAATCGTTGCCCAGGCGATCGACAGGCCGTCAAACGTTGCCGTGCCACGGCCGATTTCATCGAGAATGACAAACGACTGCTCCGTTGCCTGATTGAGAATGCACGCGGTCTCCACCATCTCCACCATAAAGGTCGAGCGCCCGCTTGCGATATCGTCGGATGCGCCGACGCGCGAGAAAAGCCGGTCGACAATGCCGATATGCGCTGATTTCGCAGGCACGAAGGAGCCCATCTGCGCCATGAGCGCGATCAGTGCGTTCTGGCGCAGAAAAGTTGACTTGCCAGCCATGTTGGGCCCCGTCACCAGCCAGATGCGGCCAACGGCTGGATCGTCAAAGCCTGGCGGGCGGTCAGGATCTGGCGCAGCAATAAGGCAACAATCGTTATCAATAAAGGGGCCGGACAATTCGCGTCGTAACGCCTGCTCCACCACCGGATGGCGGCCGCAGCAGACATCGAAGACAAGCGTATCGTCGACCGTAGGGCGCACATAATCTTCGTCCACCGCGAGCTGCGCCAGTGCTGCCATACAATCGAGTTCTGCCAGGGCGGATGCAAGCTCTGAGAGTGCACGCTCTTCGGCGCTTATCATTTGGGCGAGCTTTGTGAAAATCTCCTGCTCCAGAGCCAGCGCCCGTTCTGCCGCCGCGGCAATCCGACCCTCGATTTCGCTGAGTTCAACCGTTGTAAAGCGCACTGCGCTGGCCATCGTCTGGCGGTGCTTAAAGAGTTCGGCAAGTGGCGCTTCCATCATCGGCTTGGCATTGGCGGCTGTGACTTCGATGAAGTAGCCCAGAATATTGTTATGGCGGATCTTAAGAGATTTGATGCCTGAAATTTCAACATATTGACTTTCAAGGGCTGCCATGACCTGACGGCTGTCATCTCTGAGAGCTTTGGCCTCTTTGAGCGTTTCATCATAATCGTCGCGAATGAAGCCTCCTTCCCGTTTCAGGGCAGGCGGCGCATCAATCAGCGCGTCTTCCAGCGTGTGCAGAAGCGTCTGCGGTGGTTTGCGTAAACTGGCGACGATCTGTGAGAGGGCATGCGGCAACCCCATCGCGCCGCCGGCCTCCTCAATGCGGCCGGCACACTGGCAGGCAACGCTGAGAGCATCACGAACCGCGGCCAGATCGCGCGGTCCGCCGCGTTGCAGCGACAGACGCGAAATCGCCCGTGCAACATCGGGTGCGCCACGCAGCGCGCTGCGCAGATTGTCGCGCACGATGGCCTGGTCGACGAGAAAACCAATGCCATCCTGCCGCGCCGCAATGCTGGCAAGATCGCGCAAAGGGCTTGAAATACGCGCCGCCAGTTCGCGTGCGCCAGGCCCGGTGACCGTGCGGTCGAGCGCTGCAAGCAGGCTGCCCTGGCGGTCGCCGCTCGTTGACTTGAGCAACTCCAGGCTCGCCCGGCTTGCCGCATCGATCATCATCGTTGCCCCGCGGCCTGAACGTTTGGGGGGACGGATGGCCGGGCGCTGGCCGATCTGTGTCAGTTCAATGTATTTCAGGAGCGCGCCTGCAGCCGCCAGTTCGCTGCGTGCGAATTCGCCGAACGCACCGAGATCGCAAACACCGAGATAGTCGTGCATGTAGCGTTCGCCAGCCATGCTGTCGAATATTGCAGCTGCCACCGGTGTCAACGCTGCGGAAATCAATTCGCTGGTCCGCACGATGTCCGGCCGTGAAATCAGCGCATCGACGGCCAGGATTTCGCCAGGCAACAGGCGGACAAGTTCGCCGCTCAGATCGGCGTCGGAGACGATCCCGATCTCAAACTCGCCGGTCGAAATATCGAGAGAGGCCAGGGCAAATTCGCCAGCATCGCCCGATGTTGCGAGGATGGCGGTCAGATAGTTGCGCGCCTTGTCATCAAGCAGGGCGTCTTCCGTGAGTGTGCCGGGCGTGACAAGCCGCACGACATCGCGGCGCACGACTGCCTTGGCGCCGCGCTTTCTGGCCTCCGCCGGGTCCTCCAATTGTTCGCATACCGCGACGCGGTAGCCCTGCCGGATCAGGCGCTGCAGATATTCATCCGCCCTGACCACAGGGACGCCGCACATGGGAATATCCTCGCCCAGGTGCTTGCCGCGCTTGGTGAGCACAATGCCGAGCGCTTCGGCTGCAATTTCCGCATCCTTGAAGAACAATTCATAAAAATCGCCCATCCGGTACCATAACAGACTGTCCGGATTGGCGGTCTTGATCTCCAGGTATTGCGCCATGGATGGCGTCACGTTCTGATCTGTTGATTTGTCTTTTCTGCGCTGTGACATCGGGGCCGGGGTGTTAGGGTTTCGCGGCATAACGGAACCGCACCCAGCGTCTGTAGCCCACAAGGCAGGCCGCGTTAAGGTGTCGATACACAGTTTTCCGCAGCGATTATGCGAAAACGTGTGAGCCACCACGACAAACACCGCCATGTGGCAGGGCAGGACGGTGGGTAAGAAGGCAGGTGCCCGAGCAATCATATCTGGCCAGGCGCCCGCAAAGTTGCGGAATGGAGCAAAGCTGCCCGGCGCACGATCACAAAACCGCTTTACATCCCCCAACCAGCCATCTCATAAATGTTACACTTATCCGGTTCAAGCCAGCTTAGTGAATGGCGATATGGATTGCTTGCAACTGTTTGCAGGGTAGTATAATCTATTAACTTTTAAATTCAAGTTTTGTCTTGAGATCATTCATAAAGCTGTAAGGAATTACTTTTCTGTGCTGAAGCATTCCAACAATAACACCTGGATGCACTCCAACTCTTCTAGCAAATCTCTCCACTTGAACTTTGCTAAATGGCATCTCTGCGACAAAGCTATTCAGTTGGTCCGCATCAACTAGAACCTTCTCGGCAAAGCCATTGGCTTCACTTTCAACATCATTTTCTGTCCCGCTGCTATCATCTGCAAAATTACGTCCTTCGTGCAGGAGAACATGTCCACATTCATGAAAAAACGTCCACCAAAAATGGTCATTTGTCTTCATCCTCAGAGACATTTGAATCACTGGCTTCATACCTTCAATCCAACGGGCAGAACCAAATAGTTTCGTCTTTGGAAATGCTGGTTCGAAGATAAGTGCTACGCCGGCCTCCGCACACAAGCGCTTCATCTCCGGTTTGAACACACGAGCCTGTTTGGTTGTTAATCCTCTTATAGCATGGATATTTTCAATAAATTTATCTCGGTTGTAGCCGGGAAGATCCATAGCATGAGCCTTCCATTCACCAAGCATCAACCAGGCAAACACATATTCGTCACGCACTTCGCCCTTACCGCCACCTTGTCTATGATGAACAGCAGCACTTGCAACCTTTGCTGAGTATGCGGATGGCGTTCCAATACGGAAGAAGGCCATGAGAGCATGTAGGATGTCGAACTCATCGCCATCTTTATCAAGCACGCCGCAGCGTTTTAATTCAGCCACTGGCTGGCGGCTCATCCATTCTCTGTCACTATCGCTAATCTGTTTTGGATCGCGAAGAGCTTGATGTAAATCCCAATTGGCTTGCAATCCTGTCCAGACATAGGCTTTCAGGCCTAAAACGCGCTCTAATCTCAGAGCAGTTTCAGGTGTCACAGGGTTTTTACCGTTTATAATTTCACTGACAAGCTTTCTTGAAAGGCCGGAAAAACGCGCAAACTCTGCCTGCGACCAATTCCGTTCCTCAAGGTGCTCTTCTAAATGTTCTCCAGGATGCAATGCCCAATTGGGATTCCACTCACGCTGCCTGTCCATCGCCACGTTTACCATCTTTCTGCCCCCCAATTACGCTCAACTTACATTACATCAATTTAGTGATAATCAACCACTCCAAGGATTTTGATGCTTGTCACCTGATTAAGGTCAATACCCCCGTCGTTTTTGCGAGGAATCGGAGAATGATCCACCTGAAATTCAAGTCTCCAATTTCTGCGCAAAACTACAGCGAAATGTTCATCGCGGTTCTCATGCAATTGATGACATCTGTCTGGCGGCCCATTGGGAACATCGGCCAAACACGTCGCGTTCCTTAGCACGCCAAGCCGCAACTGAAGTTTCTTAGCATTTTCGCCAAACGCTTTTTTCATTTGCGCATCATCTGAAAGCTGCTTTTTCAGCTTCTTAGATGCGAACGAGAAATCCATAACAACGCTCCGCGCCTCTCTGGCGACGCTTTGCGCACCACCTATTAGGTAACACGCACATGTTACTTAACAGGTAACATCAAGGCGTCTATATGGCTCGTGCATAATTATAACTTCTTGTACATTTGATTACTTGATTACAACGATGTCTCCGCCACTATTGTTCTACCCCTTTGATCTTGATGGG
>CAWUIN010000027.1:0-31451 GCA_963922535.1 uncultured Hyphomicrobiaceae bacterium
GACTGGATATCCCTGGATTATGGAGTGTGTCAGTTAATATATGGATTGGTATAAAAGCTGCGTGACGGCTTGGGTTGGCGATTTTATAAATTGGCTTTATCCGTCTGACCTGTTTGATATATAGTATTTTTTTCTAAAAGGCCAAAACATACGCCAAAAGAAACGAAAGGCTTCGGGCTTTGATCACTCCTGTTTTGTTGTGCGGCGGGGCTGGAACGCGATTGTGGCCTCTCTCCCGGAAGAGTTATCCCAAACAATTTTATGAGTTTATGGGAACGGAGAATATGTTTCGGGCCGCCGCGCGGCGGTTGTCAGGCGAAGAATTTGCCGAACTTCTTATTATAACCGGAGCTGATTTTCGTTTCATTGTTGCAGAGCAGCTTGAGGCCATCGGTATTAAGGATAGCGCGATCTTAATTGAGCCGGCTGCCCGTAATACGGCACCGGCGGTTCTTGCCGCCGCGCTCTATCTGGCTGATCGCGACCCTGACGGTATGATGCTGATCGCACCGTCCGACCATGTCATTCTTGACACCCAAGCCTTCGTCAATGCCGTTAAAGAGGGGCAATGTGAGGCAGAAAGAGGAAAGCTTGTTACCTTTGGAATAAAACCAAACCGGCCGGAAACAGGATATGGCTATCTACAACTGCCCCATACTGCAGCAGACGGTGTCCAACCGTTGGAACGGTTTGTTGAAAAACCCGATCTTGAGCATGCCGAACAAATGCTAAAGGCAGGAAATTATCTATGGAACGCTGGTATTTTTCTGTTTTCCATCAAGGCAATCATGGAAGCGTTCCAGATTCATGCGCCATCTCTGATTGAGCCGGTACGTAAAGCGATGCAGGCAGGCAGGCCTGATCTTTCTTTCTTTCGCATTGCGTCGGATCACTGGATGGATGTTGAAGATATCTCAATCGATTATGCGGTAATGGAAAAAGCCAGCAATCTGAGCGTTGTGCCATTTAACGGGTTCTGGTCCGATCTTGGCGGTTGGGATGCTGTCTGGCGGGAATCGAAACAGGATACGGCAGGAAATGCGCTGTCGGGCAAGGCAATGCAGATCGATTGCAAGGATAGTCTGTTGCGCTCTGAAAGCGACGATCTTGAACTTGTCGGGATTGGTTTGAAGGATACGGTGGTTGTCGCGACCCGAGATGCAGTTCTTGTGGCTGATAAATCCCGTGCACAGGACATTAAAACTGTGGTCAGGCGACTGAAGGAAAAAGGAGCAGCACAAGCTGAAAGCTTCCCGCACGATCACCGGCCATGGGGCTGGTTTGAAACCTTGGCTCTGTCAGACAGGTTTCAGGTCAAAAGAATTGTTGTGAAGCCTGGTGCATCGCTTTCCCTGCAGTCTCATGTGCATCGATCGGAGCACTGGATTGTCGTTTCGGGCACTGCAAAAGTGACCATAGACAATAAGATCAAATTACTGACTGAAAACGAATCGGTCTATGTCCCGCTTGGAGCGGTGCACAGGCTGGAAAACCCAGGCAAGGTTCCTATGATCCTGATTGAGGTGCAAACCGGCTCATACCTCGGAGAAGATGATATTATTCGATACGAAGATGCATACGATCGCACTTAATGATCCCCACTCCCCAGCCAGGCGGGAAGTGAGCACCTTAGGCGCGTTGCATCATGACTGCCAGCCGGTTTTGAGATCTATGATAACTTTCAAGTTGCCATCTGATTAGCAAGATATGTCCGCTGGTCACGAAGGCGTCCAAATTTTGCTCCTGCCAGCGTTGCGGCTCGCTTATGATACTCGTATCACTGCACTCACTGCGCCTTGGCAGAAAATAAAATTTGGACGTCCTAACCCAACATTTTAAGTGAGGCAGCCCACTAGCGCCTCAGCACTTTGTTATATTTGTGAGGAGCAACGACATCCAAGTTCTCCTTGCAAATTCTCCTGGGTTTAGCCCGCGCGCGGAGTACAGAAATCGAAATGCCGTGCGACGTGTCAGAAAGAGATTTATAACAAGTATATATACGCTGTATAATAAGACACACGAATTAATTCTGGCTTCTGGTGGGAAGACCATCGCCTAATCCGGCAACCATAATAATCTATACTTTGCGCCGTATGACAAAGCGAAAGCAGGTGGATGCCGTTGATTCCAACAAGACATGTCCATTTGTGTGACAAAAAGCCTCAAAATCATCTGGCGCTCCGGTATCGGTGGCCAGAACCACCAGTGTCGCGCCGATGGCAATTTCATTCAGTGCACGTTGTGCTTTGATGATCGGCAGCGGACACCGTAACCCCCTGACATCAAGGATTTTATCAGCCAACACACCCCTCTTTTAACTGGCAGCCCGTTATTTACTAAATAATTACCTGTTATTCATGCATCCAACGGCCTGCATTTGACTTGATCGCGACGGCAAACGATGGTCAGATAAAGTATTCTGTTGCCACATTCACAATAGAATTTTGTTAGAATTGTCAATTTCTGACGGTATTGAGATTATGCATCTCGCCACCTTCGCATTGCGCGATAACTCTTTATGATGGAAACAGGCAAAATCTACATCTTGGCGCCATTCGGTTCAACAACTGCTGACAGATAAAAGATAAATCTCATCCCAATGCAAGATATTAATGAGCAAAGACGATTTCGATTTACATTTGGCCTTGAGAATTTGGGACTCATTGCCTTGCGCAGCCCTAAGCTAACGCTTCTTATTATCTTTCTTGTCAGCGTCATGGCAATTTTCGGCATCATGAAACTGCGTGTCGACGATTCCTTATCGGAACTTTTTCGAACGGACAGTGCGGAATTTCGCCAGTATGAACTCATCGATCGCCGTTTTCCATCCAGCGAGCATGATGTTCTAGCTGTAGTGGAAGGTGAAACACTTCTAACACGCCAAGGACTTAAAGCGCTCGCCAATGCCGCGATCGATCTTCAGCTGGTGGAAGGTGTCAAAGGCCTGGTTTCGATGCTGTCAGCCCGGGAAAAACCGGATGCAACAGGTTATGCCGCACCGATTGTGCCTGATGTTTTGCCTGATGACCAATCAGAATTCCAAGACATTGTCAATGATTTGCGTAATAACGAGGTTGTCAAAGGAAAATTTCTTTCCGATGATGGACGCCTTGCACTTATTGTCATGGCGTTGGATCGCACGGTCATCGCTGAAAAAGGCACACGAGGGGTCATCAACGATATTCAGCGTTACGCGCAAGCTGCACTTGCAGATAGCGGTCTGCAAGTCAAGCTAACCGGCGCCCCCGTCATGCAGCTGGAAATACGCAATGCAGTCGAACGCGATCGTTTGATCTACAACGGGCTTGGATTTATTCTTGGAGCCCTGACAGCCTTTTTGTTCTTCCGACGGCTGTCGCTCACGCTGCTGGCTGTGCTCGGCCCAAGCATTGCAATTTTATGGACATTAGGTGTCGTTGGCAGTCTGGATTTCCGGCTTAATCTCTTCATTAACGTCTTGACGCCTCTCATTCTGGTGGCCGGCTTCTCAGACTCCATGCATCTTGTCTTTGCCATCAGACGCGATATTCTGGCTGGTAAGGACCGTCTCGAGGCAGCACGCCATGCGGTTCGCGAGGTTGCTCCGGCGTGTCTTTTGACAGCGATGAACGCCACCCTGGCGATCTTATCTTTTGCTCTGGCTGAATCCGCATTGATCAGAACATTCGGCCTGGCTGCAATCATTGCTGTGAGCATTTCATACTTAGCCGTTGCCGTTGTTGTGCCCACGCTGGCGGTTTTTCTGATCCGACGTGAAACAGAACACAAGACAAGTGGTGGACCGGAAGATAACAGCGCAATGCGCATGCTTAAGTGGGTAACTGAAGCGATAGTTCGTAAGGTGATTGACTATCCAACCTTCTGGTTTTCGGCAGGCATTGCCACCGTTATCGTTACAGGCATCATATACACACAGCTTGAACCGAGATATCGCCTTGCGGATCAGGTGCCCGACAAAGAACAGGCTCTGGACGCGACATCCAAGCTTGACGAAAAATTAACCGGCGCCAATCCAGTACACATCATGATTGAGTGGAAGGACGACAAGGATGTCTACGATCCTCAAACTCTTGCTGTGATCGCGGCTGCACACAGGGTTCTGGAGGAAAATGCCGGCCTCGGCAACGTCTGGTCCCTTGAAAGTTTACGACGCTGGCTTGGCGACGCTGGCGATAGCAGTGTCGAAACTATAAAGGCCTATGTCAATATTCTGCCGGTTCACCTGCGATTGCGCTTTATCGCCGAAGACGGAAAGGCCATTCTGGTTACCGGTCGTCTGCCGGACGTTAACGCCAGTGAAATTCTTCCCCGTGTGGAATTGATTGACAACGCTCTACAGCGCATCCGCGATGCCAATCCAGGCTACGAAATTTCCGTTACTGGATTATCTGCAATTGCTGCACGCAACTCAGCTAAGCTCATTAGCGAGCTCAACTGGGGGCTGATCGGTGATATGTTCATTATCTTCATATTTCTTGGGCTTGCGCTGCGTTCCATATTGGCAAGTTTTGTCAGTGTCCTGCCGTCGCTTTTCCCGATCTTTGTCACTGGTACAGTTCTATGGTTTTCCGGCTCCGGACTGCAATTTGCCTCTATTATCGCAATCACTGTCGCTTTTGCGCTTGCGATTGACTCAACCATTCACTTTTTAAACCGTTATCATATAGAAGAAGCCCGTCTCGGGCCAACGGCCGGCTATCGGGCCAGTCTGCTCGCCAGCGTCCATCACATCGGGCCAGTCGTCGTGCTGACAACAATCATACTGGCACTTGGGCTTGGGGTGACGGTATTATCGGATCTGCCATCGCTTCGTCTTTTCGGCTTTTTGACATCGGTTTGTCTTTTGGCCTCACTGATCGGACAATTGATTATTTTGCCGTCAGCGATCGTGTTTTACCGGCGCATATGGCCGCTGCAATCTGATGATCGGGTTGGCTGAGTGTAAAATTAGCTGAAAAACCGTTGTCCCTGCTACATGCGAACCTTACGATGCAGTACATGGAGTTAGGGCACCCATCGCTGTCAGGCAAGGCGCGTGAAATTCTAAAATTAAAGTGTTAGCATCACAGCGATACTGCACACTCAAAGCACTTGACAACGGACATAACAGCGTCGAGTTACTCGCAGAAGTAAGGACTATTTTATTTACATTTCTGGTGTCATGCTTAGCCTACAGATTACGGAGCGCTTAGGTCGCGCCTCCGTTGCGGCTGCCAAGCCGTGGAGAACAAAGGCAAAGTGGCTTTATGGCCAAGTACTTTTATGATTGATGAAATTTCATCATGCAGAGCATATTCGAGCATGAGCGACGCACAAATAGGTCGGCTTCGCTAAATTCTTCGGGGCGCGATGAGGTTTCCTGCAATTAGAGTTAAGCTCGTTTGATGGAGCTCGAACATGCCTTGCTGGACGACAAAAATTCGTCTCCGCCGGGATGCGTGCGGTAAGTGACGATGCGCCTTAGAACAGACCTTCAAATTTCTTTTTAAACCGAGACAAACGGCCACCGCGGTCCATCAATCGCTGATCGCCACCAGTCCAGGCCGGATGCGAATTTGGATCGATATCCAATGTCAGTGTATCGCCTTCGCTGCCGTAGGTTGAATAAGTAACAAACTCGGTTCCATCCGTCATAACAACTTTGATCTGATGATAATCCGGATGAAGTTCAGGATCGCGCTTCATGATTTATATCCAAATATCCAATTCAAACGTATCGTTACCTATATGCAGGTGCATGACAACAAAAAATGTCAACCTTGAAGCAATTGCGGCGATATTCTTCTGTCAAAGGAAAAATATATAACCTATATCGAAATGCTACGCAAGAATATAACCGTATTAAATCATCGCATCGCACGCCCACATATGCAAATGGCTGACGAAAGCCAGTTTGGCAACCCTTTCGGGATTGTTCCCGCGCGATGCTGAGCCACGTCTGTCGTAAAGCTTGAAAACTGGAAAGATGACAATGAAGGCATTGGCATTGCAAGAGATTAAGCAAACCTTTTACCAGCAGCTGCGGCGCTCTTCAGCCAAGTTCGCGCCCAAAGCGAATATACGGCCATTGCTGACGTTCCTTCCCTACGTATTGCGCTACCGCCAGCATGTCATAATGGCCTGCTTCGCTCTCATCGCCTCTGCCATTATGATGCTGGTTTTGCCAATTGCTGTGCGACGGATGATCGACAACGGCTTTGTTGCCGGCAATGTGGATACGATCGCTCAGTACTTCTTAGGCATGATCGCGGTTGGCGCTTTGCTGTCGCTGGCCAGCGCAACCAGATTTTACCTGGTAAACTGGCTGGGAGAGCGTGTTGTTGCAGATCTGCGTGCCGATATATTTCGCCATTTGACAACGCTTGGACCCGCTTACTTCGATACGATCCATTCCGGTGAAATTATGAGCAGGCTCACAGCTGACACAACCCAAATCAAATCGGCGGCCGGGACTGCGATCAGCCAGGCCGTACGTTCCTCGATCATGGTTGTTGGCGCGCTGATCATGATGTTTGTGACCAGTGCTAAGCTGTCCTTGATGGTCCTCCTGGCAATTCCCCTTATCATTATTCCGCTGATCGGATTCGGCCGTTCCGTCCGGTATCTGTCGCGTTCTGCGCAGGACAGTCTCGCAAATGCCTCGGCCTATGCTGCTGAAAATCTTGCCGCTGTGCGCACAATGCAGGCGTTTGGCGCGGAGCATCCCATCGCATCGCGTTTTGACCGTGCCGTGGAAAGCGCCTTTGAAGCAGCACGATCGCGACTGATTTCAAGGGCGGGGCTTACGGCGCTTGCGATGTTCTTATTGATAAGCAGCATTGTTGTCGTGCTGTGGATCGGCGCAGCCATGGTCATCGCCGGAACAATGTCTGGTGGCCAGCTCAGCCAGTTTGTTCTCTACGCTATTTTTGTCGGTGGCGCGCTCAGCCAACTCTCAGATGTCTGGGGAGAGGTCCAGCAGGCAGCTGGTGCATCCGAGAGGCTGGCAGAACTTCTTGCAGTTCAGCCGCAGGTTAAAGAGGCTGAAAAGCCACGGGCGATACCAATCGCAACGTCTGAACGCGGACGGGTTTCATTTCATAATGTCAGTTTTGTTTATCCAAGCCAGCCTGATGCTTTTTCGCTTAAGGATATTTCCTTTGAAGCTGCCGCCGGCCAGAAAATAGCGTTGGTTGGCCCCTCTGGGGCAGGAAAATCCTCAATTTTCAATTTGTTATTGCGCTTTTATGATCCCACAGACGGGCGTATCGAGATCGACGGCATCGATATTTCCCAGGCACGTCTGTCGGATGTACGTGCCCGCATGGCGCTGGTTCCGCAGGACATCGCGATTTTTGACGATACGGTTGACGAGAATATACGCTATGGCATGACAAACTGCACACCGGAAGCGATCGTGCAGGCGGCACAAATTGCTCAAGCCCACGATTTCATCAGCAAAATGGGGAATGGTTACAATACCCGCCTAGGCGAGCGTGGCGTTATTCTTTCGGGCGGCCAGCGCCAGCGTTTAGCGATTGCACGCGCCGTGTTGCGGGATCCGGCTATTTTGCTATTGGACGAAGCGACAAGCGCCCTTGATGCGCAAAGCGAGAACGCGATCCGGGCCGCCCTTGAAAAGGCGATGCAGGGGCGCACGACGATTATTATTACGCATAGACTTGCCACAGCGCAGACGGCTGACAAAATCATCGTATTCGACAGTGGCAGAATCGTCGGGCAGGGTAGCCATGATGAACTGATCCGCGAAGGTGGTCTTTATCAACGCTTTGTCGAATTGCAGCTTGCTTGAACACGGCCTGCGGCGAGCTGTTTGTATCGATTAAAATGTCGGGTTGCGATGGCTTAACGATTTGTGTTAAGGGTTTCTGAAATCAATATGAGTGCAAATATTGCAGTCTTGGTTTTTTTGTGCCTCTCCTAAAACACTTAAATGGCAAGTTAGCTGCTGCAATCGTCGGTAGTTATCGTGTTGTTTTGGATAAGAGATGGACAAACTTGCATCCTTGGCGGGCGTGGTGGAATTGGTAGACACGCCAGATTTAGGTTCTGGTGTCGCAAGGCGTGGGGGTTCAAGTCCCTCCGCCCGCACCAAGGTATGGCAAGTTTCAGCAGGTTGGCATTCAGATAAAAGTCGCGCGTTAAGCGGTATTGCCGCGTAGAGGATATATGCAGGTAACGGAAACAAACGCCGAGGGGCTGCGGCGTGAAATTCAAATCGTTGTGCCCGTTCAGGATCTCAACGAACGGTGTAACAAGCGGCTTGATGAAATCAAGGACAGCGTTGAAATCCGCGGTTTCCGCAAGGGCAGGGTTCCTAAGCCTCACCTTAAGAAGATCTATGGCCGCCGCCTGATGCTTGAAGTCATGCAGGAAGCGGTGGAACAGAGCAGTCAACAGGCGTTGACGGATCGCAACGAACGCCCTGCTGCACAGCCCGAAATCCAATTTCCCGAAGACGAAGGCGAGATTGAGGATATTGTCAAGGGCGCGAAAGATTTCTCCTATTCCATGCGCTACGAGATCATTCCACCGATTGAGCTTGTTGATTTTGCGACGTTGGAAGTCGAACGTCTTGTATCTGATGTCGAAGACGATGAAGTTAATGAGCAACTCGAAATCATTGCAGCACGCAACGTAACCTATGTCGCGGATAACGAGGCAGAGGCAGGCGATGGCGATCAGCTCAAGATTGATTTCGTCGGGCGTATTGACGGCGAGGCATTTGATGGTGGCAATGCCGAAGACATTGACATCGTGATTGGTCAGTCAGGTTTCATTGACGGTTTTGAGGAAGGTCTGAAGGGCGGCAGGGCTGGCGAGGAACGGCAGGTAATGGCGACGTTCCCGGAAGACTACACAGTTGAGGAATTAAAGGGCAAGGATGCCATTTTTGACGTCACGATCAAAGAAGTTGGCAAACCGCAAAAACCAGCTATCGACGACGAATTTGCCCAGAGCGTCGGCATGGAGGATCTTGAGAAGCTGAAGGACGCAATCAGGGCGCAGATCGGCCGCGAATACGAGCAGATTTCTCGCGCCAAAGTCAAACGTCGGATTCTCGATATACTTGACGAGAAGCATGCCTTTGAGCTGCCCCGGACATTAAGCGAAGCCGAATTTGAATCAATCTGGAAACAGCACACCCAAAATATAGAGGGTGAAGGCAGATCCATGGAAGATATGGGCAAGCCGGAAGAGGAATTACGCACGGATTACCAAAAGATTGCCGATCGCAGAGTACGTCTCGGTCTCGTGATTGGCGAGATTGGCGAACGCTTTGAGGTGCAGGTCGAACAGTCTGAACTACGCGAGGCGATGGTGCAGCAGGCGCGGCGTTTTCGTGGGAGTGAACATCATGTCTACGAATATTTTGAGAAAACGCCTGGGGCTATAGACCAGTTACGCGTGCCTATCTTCGAAGATAAGGTCATCGATCTGCTCTTAAGCAAAGTGAACTTGACTGATCGCAAGGTTTCCAAGGAAGAGCTGATGAAGCCGATTGACGATGAACTTATCGATGGAGCGGCCGAGCCAGAGCGCGACGACTAAAGCGCGGCATCCGGCACGGACATGATCCGCCTGGCACGGTGCTTTCAGGGTTGTTTAAAATTCACGCCATAAATTCGACAGTCCGGCTTGAGTAAACATATCGAGTTTGCGTCTCAGACGCAGTGTGCAAGCACGACTTTGTGGAAATGGCTGAAAACTTGAAGGCTTTGCACCAAGCTGTGTGACAGCTGTGTTAGAATGTCATTAATCGATTCTTCTGTTCCAATACATACTCTCGAGCACTACGTCCCATACATGGGGGCTTGCAGAGCATACGATTATGGTCAGACTGGCACAGCATGGCGTATTGATATTGCTTTTGCCTCCATCCGAAGCCAGCAATGGCCAATACTGTTAACTTGCCGCCTCAGCATTTGAAAGGTTTCTTATGCCCGATCCAATTCATACCGTAACTAACACTTTCTGGCCTATGGTGGTCGAGCAAACCACACGCGGCGAGCGCGGCTACGATCTGCCGTCCCGCCTGCTGAAAGAGCGAATTGTTTTCGTTACAGGGCCGATTGAAGATCATATGGCATCTTCAATCTGTATGCAGCTTCTTTACTGCGAATCCGAGAACCCCAACAAAGAAATTTCGATGTATATCAATTCACCGGGTGGGGTCGTGACGGCAGGCATGGCAATTTACGATACCATGCAGTTCATCAAACCTCCAGTCGCCACGCTATGTATCGGGCAGGCCGCATCTATGGGATCGCTCCTGCTTTGCGCCGGCGCCAAGGGGATGCGTTTTGCGCTGCGCAATGCGCGCATCATGGTGCACCAGCCATCGGGCGGTTTTTCAGGGCAGGCCTCGGATATTGAGCGCCATGCCCAGGACATCATTAAGATGAAGCGCCGGCTTAATGAAACTTATGTCCAGCATACCGGCAATGACTACGAAACAGTAGAGCGAACCCTTGACCGTGATCACTTCATGTCCTCTGAAGAGGCCTTGTCATTCGGTTTGATTGACCAGGTTCTCGATAAACGGGAAGATGCTGCCGGCCTTGTTAAGGCAGCCGGCTCATAAGGTCGCAGCAGTCTGTGAGGATCGTGCATAAACCATGGTTTCAGCGCTACAGAGCGCACCATGCTGCGCGATCTTCTGGCTGCGAACTTTGAGGCATTCCTAATCCTATAACCCTTCCCATTCTTATGCAGCTCCATCCCGCAGTTTCATCCCTATGAGGCGAGCCATTTTTTCATCAATGAAAGTCATGGCGTTCAGCACAAATTCCAGGGCGATTGCTGGGGTATGGAGGAAATCTCTATGTTCACGTCCTTATTCACATGCGGGCACATTAACTCAGACGATTATGGCACGCACGGGTACCCCTGATTTTCCACACGTTGAAATTAACAACCTACTTTTCACCAACATACGTTCTCAAGTCTTAGTCGGCTTCGCATCAGCTTGCGTTAAAAAAAAACGCTGCTTTTTCGGGTTTTTTCTGTTGGATAACCAATGGAATTCAGGAAAATAATTATTCGTTATGACATGCTGCGATATACTGAACTTTCCAATGGAAAACTTATTAAGATGGATTTTATAAACGCACAGACCTTTGCCGTATTAAGGCCAGAAAGCGAAAGAATTCTTTGCGTTTGAAGAGGAAGAAGGCATCTTGTATCTGTAAGCCATGCTGACCGTTGTGTTGCAAAAGTGTCTTGCTTGTCAGCTTTAAGGAAATGTCTATGTTAGTTGAAACTTGATTGAAACTGGCTGGCGGCGCATGCTTGAGTGGCATAATTGTTGCGCGACCTGATAGATCTGAAGTTGGTCAGCTAACACAACCAATCGCTTGGGGAGTGAAACGTCCTCCGGTAGAGCGAAGCGCAGGAGCGAAAAAGGTCAAATAAAATGCCAAATCAAGAGAAAAACACGCTCTACTGCTCATTCTGCGGTAAAAGTCAGCATGAAGTTCGCAAACTTATTGCTGGTCCCACCGTCTTTATCTGTGATGAATGCGTGGAACTATGCATGGACATCATCCGCGAGGAAAATAAGAATACACTGGTAAAATCACGCGACGGTGTGCCAACGCCCGAAGAAATCAAACAGGTCCTAGATTCGTATGTTATCGGTCAGGATCACGCTAAGCGCGTTCTAGCGGTTGCCGTGCACAATCACTACAAACGACTTAATCACGCCTCCAAAAATAATGATGTCGAGCTTGCTAAATCCAATATCCTGCTGATCGGCCCGACAGGATGCGGTAAAACGCTTCTCGCCCAGACGCTGGCCAGAATGCTGGACGTTCCGTTCACGATGGCGGACGCAACGACGCTGACGGAGGCTGGATACGTTGGAGAAGATGTCGAGAACATCATTCTGAAATTGCTCCAGTCGGCCGACTATAATGTTGATCGTGCCCAACGCGGTATCGTCTATATCGACGAGGTTGATAAAATCAGCCGCAAATCAGACAATCCTTCCATAACCCGCGATGTTTCGGGGGAGGGAGTGCAGCAGGCGCTCTTGAAGATCATGGAAGGCACCGTGGCTTCCGTGCCTCCGCAAGGCGGGCGCAAGCATCCTCAGCAGGAGTTTCTTCAGGTCGATACCACAAACATATTGTTCATATGCGGTGGGGCATTTGCTGGTCTGGACAAGATTATTGCTGCACGTGGCAAAGGGACATCGATTGGCTTTAGTGCGAGCATCGAGGATCCGGACGAGCGCAGTACTGGCGAGATCTTGCGCGGTGTCGAGCCCGAAGATCTTCTGCGGTTTGGCCTCATACCAGAGTTTATCGGCCGCATGCCTGTGCTGGCAACTTTGCAGGACCTCGACGAGGTTGCGCTGGTGCAGATCCTCAGCGAGCCTAAAAACGCTCTCATCAAGCAGTATCAGCGCCTGTTCGAGATGGAAGATATCAAGCTCACCATCACCACAGAGGCACTTAAGGCAATTGCACGCAAGGCCATTTTGCGCAAAACCGGTGCACGTGGCTTACGTTCAATCATAGAGGCAATTCTTCTGGATACGATGTTTGACTTGCCGAGCCTTAAAGGTGTTGAGGAAGTCGTTATTGGTCCAGAGGTTGTGGAAGGCGGCGCACGTCCGCTTAAAATTTATACCGAACGCATCGAGGATCAGGAAACTTCGGCATAGCACTGAGCAGGCTTTAACATATGATGCCAGCATATCGTGTTTGCTTGTTTTCCCACATCAATCGGTAATCGAACAAGCATTGAATTGTTCACTCTACGATGAAAAAGTGAGCTCCTGCTTTGGCCTTTTAAGATTTGAGCCAACCGGAAGACGGGTTGCGAAATCAAGTCCGGTTCCAAGAGAGAGGGCGTAAGGACATGCAGAGCATATTCGAGGACGGGCGATACCGAAATGAGCCAATACAATCTGATCCGTGCGGGACAGTGCGAATTTTTCTTGCCGCGCAGTTACGTTCGATTGATGGGATACCTCCCCAGGCTCGCATAAAAGACCTTGACGAGCGGAAAAATCGCATCCTCCGGCCTCGTACGATAGATGCCGCTACGCCCCAGGGCGTGTGGTTCCTGGGTAAATAAATCTTTTGTAATGTTTCTGTTGGCTTGGCAGAGCATGCTGCAAAACCCATTTAGACTGAAGGAACCCGCCAAAATAAACGCTGCAATCTTGATGGTAAGTATCCCGCGATATGCGGCTTCGGCTCATAAAATTGAAGCGTTTATTTTGGTGGGTTCCTTCTGCAACATGAACGTCAGAGGGCTTAAATCTGCTGCTCTTGATGTTCACCATAGGGAACAATTTCAAAGCTTTGCGCCGCCACTTGAAGCGTGGCATAAATCAGATGTGGCCCCTAAGAACCAGTTGGCAGGGCTATCTTACGCCGGCCAAAAACCAATAATGCGAGAGAGCGAATGAGCGAAATTATCGACAAAGGACAGTCCGGGCGCAGTACAGAGCTTTATCCAGTTCTGCCACTACGCGATATCGTTGTGTTTCCTCATATGATTGTACCGCTGTTTGTCGGGCGCGAAAAGTCGATCAATGCACTTGAAGAGGTGATGCGCTCGGATAAACACATCCTTCTTGTATCTCAGAAGCATGCTGGCGATGATGAACCTACGGCCGATGACATTTACGAGGTTGGCACGCTGGCATCCGTTCTGCAATTGCTCAAACTGCCCGATGGCACTGTGAAGGTGTTGGTTGAAGGCGCATCACGCGTGCGCATTTCAAGTTACACCAGCAACGACAATTATTTTGAAGCTGTTATTGAACGCATTGAGGACGAGATTGGCGCCGATGACGAAGTGGAAGCGTTATCGCGTTCAGCAGTGACGCAGTTTGAAAGTTATGTGAAACTTAACAAAAAAATTTCTCCGGAAGTTTTAGGCACCATAGGCCAAATTGACGATTATTCAAAACTGGCAGATACGATTGCATCCCATCTCGCCATTAAGATTTCAGATAAGCAGGAAATTCTTGAAACCATCTCGATTTCTGAGCGTCTGGAACGTGTGTATGCGCTCATGGAAAGCGAGATCTCCGTTCTGCAGGTCGAAAAGAAGATCCGCTCCCGCGTCAAGCGCCAGATGGAGAAGACGCAGCGCGAATATTATCTGAATGAGCAGATGAAAGCCATTCAAAAAGAACTTGGCGATGGTGACGAGCGCGATGATATCTCTGAATTTGAAGACAAAATCGAGAGCGTCAAGCTAACCAAAGAGGCCCGCGACAAGGCGTTGGCCGAACTGAAGAAACTCCGCCAGATGAGCCCGATGTCTGCAGAGGCAACGGTTGTTCGCAACTATCTGGATTGGCTGTTGACTATCCCCTGGGGCATCAAAGGTAAGGTCAAGAAAGATCTGGCTGAGGCCCAGGAGGTGCTTGATTTTGAGCACTATGGACTTGAAAAGGTTAAAGAGCGCATTATTGAATATCTGGCCGTGCAAAATCGGACGAATAAGCTTAAAGGCCCGATACTTTGCCTGGTTGGTCCCCCAGGTGTTGGTAAAACGTCACTTGGCAAGTCCATTGCCAATGCAACCGGACGCGAATTTGTCCGCATGTCACTTGGCGGCGTTCGTGATGAGGCCGAGATACGCGGTCACCGCCGTACATACATTGGCTCGATGCCCGGCAAGGTTATTCAGTCGATGCGCAAGGCCAAAAAGACCAATCCTCTCTTTCTACTCGATGAAATAGACAAGATGGGCTCTGATTTCCGAGGTGACCCTGCCGCAGCCTTACTAGAGGTACTTGATCCTGAACAAAACGCATCGTTCAATGATCACTACCTTGAGGTTGACTACGATCTTTCTAATGTGATGTTTGTGACGACGGCCAATACACTCAATATTGCGCCAGCCCTTATGGACCGCATGGAGATTATCCGTATCGCGGGGTATACGGAGCCGGAAAAGATTGAAATAGCAAAGCGCCATCTGGTCCCCCACCAGCGTCAATCGCACGGCTTGAGCGATGAAGAATGGCAGGTCAGCGATGATGGCCTCAGGCACCTCATACGTTATTACACCCGTGAAGCCGGTGTTCGGAGCCTTGAACGTGAAATCGCGACCTTGGCGCGCAAGGCTGTTAAGGAGATTTTATCTACTGAAGCCGAGAGCATTAAAGTCACTGCAGACAATATCGAGGACTTCCTTGGTGTACCGAAGCACCGCTTCGGTGAAGCTGAACAGGAAGATCTGGTCGGCGTTGTAACCGGTTTAGCCTGGACGGAGGTCGGCGGAGAGATTCTTACAATCGAAGGCGTCATGATGCCTGGTAAGGGAAAAATGACCGTTACCGGTAATTTGCGCGATGTCATGAAAGAATCAATCCAGGCGGCGAGTGCTTATGTCCGCTCACGCTCGGTCGACTTTGGCATTGCTCCACCGCTGTTTGAAAAATGTGACATTCACGTCCACGTGCCGGAAGGCGCTACACCGAAGGACGGGCCGTCTGCCGGTGTTGCCATGGTCACGGCGATTGTCTCCGTTCTAACAGGCGTTGAAGTCCGTAAGGAAGTCGCCATGACAGGCGAAATCACTTTGCGCGGCCGCGTCCTGCCGATCGGAGGTTTAAAGGAGAAACTTCTCGCAGCCTTGCGTGCTGGTATGAAGCGCGTTATCATTCCGGAACACAATGTGAAAGACTTGGCGGAAATCTCCGACGATGTCAAAAGCGCTCTGGAGATTTTGCCAGTCTCACGTATGGATGAAGTTTTGGAACTTGCACTTGTACGTAAGCCTGAAGCTATTTCTCTGAGTGATGAAAATGCGGCAACAGGCGGTGTTGGAGCGCCAGATGACCCAAATTCATCCACAATTGTAACGGCACATTAGCGCAATAACGTTCAGAGCACAAAATTTGGCTTGGCAAAATTGAAGGCCTTGCCAATTTTTGTATACAGACGGCTTGCATGTAAGAGCACGTTCTTACATGCTCACGAGCGTTATTATTTCGAATAAGTCCGTTAAATGTATAAGGCGAACTTGTCTTGCCGCACAGATCCGTTTGCTTGATGGGATGGCGTACTTGCCTCCCATAACCGCGCTCCGGCAGATGAAAACTCCGTTTCTGCCGGTTTCGCGCGGTAAATCTCAATAGGCCTTAGTCTCAATGCAGCCTTGTCGTGGCAATTTCATAACCCTTGAGGGAGGAGAGGGGGCAGGCAAGTCAACCCAGGCGGCTTTGCTCTGTCAACATCTGCGACACATCGGCATGCGCGTACTTTTAACCCGTGAGCCGGGTGGCAGCGATTTTGCCGAACGTGTGCGTACATTAATTCTCGATCCTGCGACCCCGGCGCATTCGCCACTTTCTGAAGCGCTTCTGTTTTCTGCCGCCAGAGCCGATCATTTGGAAACTGTTATTCGGCCTGCCCTCCATGAGGGTATATGGGTTATTTGTGATCGGTTTGCCGATTCGACCCGTGCCTATCAGGGTGCCGCAGGCGGTTTGGAAGATAAAACAGTTCTTGCACTTGAAAAAATAGTTGTAGGCAATACCACTCCTGACCTGACGCTTATCCTGGATCTGCCGGTGAAGCTTGCCTGCGCGCGCGTTGCGCTAAGGGTACAATCGCAAGATAGGGATGTTAAAGCCGGTCTGGACCCTTATGAAAGCCGCCATCTTCAATTTCATGAGCGATTACGGCAAGGGTTTCTGGATATCGCAGCCGCTGCGTCGGATCGATGTATCGTCATCGATGGCACCGACGGCGTTGATACCATCGCGCGCAATATATGGGACATTGTTGCAACACGTCTTATGCCGGAGAATAACTGATGGCAAGGCGGACGGTGGAAACCAAGATCGAGGTGTTTCCCGAAGCCGACCAGTTGGCGAATTATCCTCATCCCAGAGCAACTGAAACTTTATACGGTCACAAGGCGGCGCGCGCAGAGCTTGCAACCGCCATCGATACAGGCTCAATGCACCATGCCTGGCTCTTGACAGGTAAGGAGGGCATTGGCAAGGCAACGCTTGCCTATAAGGCGGCAGTTTACGCTCTGGCTGATCCGGGCGAACGCATGCCGGCCCTTGATATGCGCCCCGGCACGCTTGCCCGGCGCCAGGTCCTGCAGTTGTCTCACCCCGGCCTGCTTGTGATCCGCCGCTCCTACGATATCAAGGCCAAGCGCTTCCCGACCGCCATCACAGTTGACGAAGTGCGAAAACTACGTAGCTTTCTCAGCCACCGCAATGCTCCCGGACAATGGCGTGTCGTAATCATAGATCGTGCTGACGAGCTTAATATCAACGCAGCAAACGCGCTCTTAAAATCTCTTGAAGAACCGCCATCACAAACTGTTTTCTTCCTTATCGCCGTCGATACCGGCAAGCTGCTGCCGACGATTAGATCGAGATGTCGGCTGCTTAGCTTGGGGCCGCTTGCGAATGCAGATCTCATTGCAGCCGCAGACGCAGCCCATGCTCGCCTCAGCTGCGACGAGGAAAAGCATCCCCCCCCTAACTGGCAGGAGCTTGCGGCGGCGGCGGCCGGCAGCCCGCGCCGTCTCCTGGCGCTTGCCTGCGAAAATGGCGCTGAGATTACGCGTGCCATTGATCGGATTTATGGAACGCTTGCCAAGCCCGACATCGTCTTCCAGCACACTTTGGCCGATAAGCTGACTGGCAACCAGTCCGAACAGGACTATCAGTTGTTCGTAACACTGCTTCTTGAAAGGCTTGCTGATCTTATTAAAACGGCGGCGATGCAGCCGATGACGGAAGGCAAACGTCCATCAGCCGGGCTGATCCAACCAGACAAACTCCCTATCTGGGCTGAGTTATGGGAGACGCTTCAACGCGAAGAGCGCAATGTCCGTGCACTTAA
Organism: uncultured Hyphomicrobiaceae bacterium; assembly: GCA_963922535.1. Classification (GTDB taxonomy): domain Bacteria; phylum Pseudomonadota; class Alphaproteobacteria; order Rhizobiales; family Hyphomicrobiaceae; genus Tectiglobus. Next base: position 17,847 of record CAWUIN010000027.1, read on the forward strand.
TCTGGATCGCGGAGCCTTTTTGTTAGAGGTATTTAATCGTCTTGAGCGTGCTGCTAAAGCATAGGTCTCAGTGCAGTGTTGCAGCATAATTTTATCGAGTAAATCAAATCAAACGATGCAGGCAATAATGGTGAGCCGGCTCTGGCAGCTGCCTTACGGCATGCACGACGCAACTCAGACAGGCCAAATTAACTAACTGATAGCCAAACACATGCTATTTTGGTATACGCTGCCTTATACTTGTGTCAGCGCATGAGACATTAATACAGCTAATACAGCCAAATTTACCAAAACGCGTCTGTTATTTGCCCGGTCGCCTGAGATGCGCGATCTGGTTTTCAGAATAATCTCAATCAGTTTCACTCCATCCAGACAATGGGGCTTGAAAGGCATTCCATGATCGAACTTAAAAACGTGGTACCGCCACTGCGCGACGCCATGGTTGCACGTGGTTTTCATAATCTGACCTCCGTTCAAAAAGCGGTTTTAGCGCCTGACATTGCCGATAAAGACATGCTGGTCTCTGCCCAAACCGGCTCAGGCAAGACCGTGGCGTTTGGTCTTGCGATTGCCAAGACCTTGCTTACGGGCTCCAAAATCACCGATGCCGGCGCACCATTAGCGCTTGTTGTGGCGCCGACGCGGGAACTTGCCCTGCAAATCACGCGCGAATTCGAATGGCTTTATCAGGCAACCGACGCTGTGATTGGCTCGTGCGTTGGTGGAATGGATATGCGCGCTGAGAGAAGGTTGCTTGCTAAAGGTGCTCATATCGTGATCGGTACGCCGGGGCGCTTACGGGATCATATTCAACGTGCTTCGCTAACAACGACCAGCATTCAGGCTGTTGTGCTCGATGAAGCAGATGAGATGCTGGACCTCGGCTTCCGCGAAGATCTAGAGTTCATCCTAGCCAAGACTCCGGATGACAGACGTACGTTATTATTCTCCGCGACTGTACCATCCGGCATTGCCGACCTCGCGCGGAAATACCAGCGTGAGGCGATACGCATCTCTACGAAAGAAGAGAAAAAACAGCACAGCGACATCGAATATCGGGCACTCACGGTGGCGGCAAGCGATCGCGAGAACGCAATCGTCAACGTACTGCGATTTTACGAAGCCGAGAATGCAATCATTTTTTGTGCGACACGCGCAACCGTCAATCACATAACCGCACGGTTCAAGAACCGAGGATTTTCCGTTGTCGCTCTGTCGGGTGAACTCACACACAACGAACGCAGCCATGCATTGCAGGCAATGCGCGACGGTCGCGCACGCGTGTGCATTGCAACGGATGTTGCAGCACGCGGAATTGATCTGCCAAACCTGGAACTCGTCATCCACGCAGATTTACCGACCAACCCAGAAACTCTTCTTCATCGCAGTGGCCGAACCGGCCGGGCGGGGCGCAAAGGGGTGAGTATTGTCATTGCACCTGTAAACAAGCGCCGCGGTGTCGAACGCCTCCTTGCAAGCGCTGGAATCCGGGCGACCTGGGACTGCCCGCCCTCGGCCAGCGATATTGCAAAGCGAGACGAGGAGCGATTGCTGGCGCATCCGGCGCTTCTCCAGCCCGCGCAGGATGGTGAAGCTGAGTTAGCCCGGAAACTGCTTTCAGAACATGGACCTGAAAAAGTGGCGCAAGCCTTCATAGCCACTTTACGGGAAGGCCAGTCAGCTCCTGAAGAGCTTCAGAATGTCGCCCTGCAAGAACCGCGCTCCCGGCAAGCGATATCAAACTTCACCAACAGTGTGTGGTTCATGCTTTCAGTGGGCCGTAAGCAAAATGCAGAACCAGGATGGTTGCTGCCGGTATTATGCAGAGGTGGCGGCCTCACCAAGCCTGAAATTGGCAAAATCAAGGTTCATCAGGAACAGACAATTGTTGAAATAGATGCCAACAGCGCCGACCGGTTTTTAACCAATATCGGAGCGAACAAAACACTCGAGAAAAACATTCGTGTCGATCGCCTTGAAAATCCTCCGGATCTCGGTACGGACAAACTCCATACGAACAAACTCCATAAAGGCAAAAAGCTGCGAGCGGGTTTAGAAGTGGATCAGCACAAGCGCCGTTCTGGCTCCGGTACCAAGAGCAAAAACGGAATTGGTGAGGATCTCAAGGCAAAATCGAAGAAAATCAAGCCTGGCTCGAAACAACACAAACAAAAAAAGACAGCTCACTCAGCTGCACGCATCAGCGCCTGAAAATAATTACAGGCTACCTCGAAAAACACATCCGTTCTACTGAAATATCGCAGGCACATCAGATCCAATCCATTAAGGGTGATCTGGATGATAAGCGTGACCTGATGAGACATGCGGGCGATGGCCGGAACGGCTTCTTCGATGCGGACTGGCAGCGCAGGATGACGCTTGTGCGCTTTCTGTGTCATGAGTTCGAGCACTGCGTGCCCGGTGGCACGACACGATGGCTGTCCGCGAGAAACGGACCAAACCAGGCTCATCGATCAGCGGTTTGTACGCGCGTCAAGCATGGCTCGGCGCCCGGCAGGTGGCACCAAGCATGCACCTCGTTCGTACGTACCATCGATTTCCCTAGAGCAAAAGCGAAGATCACGTTACAAAAATTTGGCTCCACGATCAAAAGCCTGTTAATCATGGGACGCAGGCGGCAACCTGAGGACGTTGTACAGATAACAAGGACGGTAAACGGTATTTTTCGAGGCTCACCTTGAGGCCAGGATTGAGCCAGGCAACAGCCACGACGATTTAACCACATCCTGTCGAGTGGAACAGATCTTTCTTGCTGCGCATAAAAAAGTACTTTGCTTCACGGGACACCGCCCTTGCCTTGCGTAAACGCGCTTTGCCAGGCAGAAAAATCGCCTCTGCCGGCTTTATGCGGCAACCGACGACACGCCCTGGCTTTGTCAAGCATAAGGAAGAGCATCTATGGCTGAAAACGTACTTATTATCGGAGCAAGTCGCGGCATAGGACTTGCCACCGTTAAAGCCGCGCTTGCGGAAGGATATCGGGTCCGCGCTTTTGCACGCAGCGCAGCGCAAATCCCGATTGATCACGAAAACCTGGAGAAGTTCTCCGGCGATGCATTGAACAGCCAGGACATCGAGCGCGCGCTTGCTAATATTGACGTCGTCATCCAGGCTTTGGGAATACCAGTTAATACAAGAATGCTAACTGGTCCGATTGACCTGTTTTCCAACGCTACGCGCATTCTGGTGCCCAAAATGGAAACATCCGGTGTCAAACGGTTGATAAGCGTAACGGGATTTGGTTCAGGCGACGGACGACGTCTCATTCCCCCGTTGCAGCGTATCGGCTTTGAATTGTTTCTCGCCCGCGCCTATAGCGATAAGGACATTCAGGAAGATATTATTAAAAAGAGTTCTTTAGACTGGACGATTGTGCGCCCTGGCGTTTTAACAGGCGGGAAGGCAACAGCTGACTACCGCGTGCTGGTAAAGCCCGAAAGCTGGAGGAACGGGCTTATTTCCCGTGCCGATGTCGCAGAATTTCTTGTCAAACAGATCACCGATACGTCACATCTGAGAATGACGCCGGTTTTAATCGGAAAATTCAGTCTGCCTCACATTTAGGCGCTCCTTGGCAGCCCTGTTTCTCACTATACGTCTGCAGAAATTTAAGATTTTCCAGAGCTTCAATCGCATCCCGTGTGTCCCATCTCGAACCAGCCACATACGGATCATCTGCGATTCCGCTGCTACCGCAAACCTGGTGGGATGATGTGACTGAGTAGGGATAGCCGTCTGTATCGCTTAAAATGTCAGGCTGGGACGTTAGGATTTTGCCATAGCCGGCGTTGCGGTTCGCTTGCGATACTGGTATCACTGTATTGGCCGTGCATTGGACCATGCTTTGGCACGAATAAAAACCGGGCGTTCTGCCTTGATGTGCTTGGCCTGGAATTACTTGGGATTGATAGAGCGCGCTATGTCAGATACTGTCCTCATCCTGCATCACTATCCAGCTTCACCTGTATCGGAGAAAGTGCGGGCCGCCCTCGGTCTGAAAAAACTTGCCTGGCAATCGGTCGAGCAGAACCGCCTGCCTGATCGGCCTGAACTTTTCGATCTGACCGGCGGTTATCGGCGCATTCCTGTCTTGCAGATGGGCGCGGACATCTATTGCGACACCCTCTGCATCCTGGGCGCGCTTGAACGGCATCATCCCGAGCCGACGTTCTTTCCCGGCAACAGCGCTGGATTGGCTTATGCCCTGGGGCGCTGGACGGACGGCCCACTGTTTGAGCTGGCCGTGCGGCTTGCTTTTGCGCCGGCGGTAGATCGGCTGCCAGCGGAGCTGGTCAGCGATCGTGCCAGACTGTATCTCGGGCCTGGCGGAGATTTTCACAAGGAAGCAGCCGATATACCGCATATTCTGGCGCAGATGAGGCATCAGCTCAGCTGGCTGGAGGAGAAGCTAGCGGCAGGCGGCAAGTACATGCTTGGGGAGCAGCCGGGCCTGGCGGATATCTACGTCTGGTATATTGTCTGGTTCGTCCGTGGCCGCTATGGTGAGGCTGACAAATTGTTTGGCGAATTCCCATCGCTCACAGCCTGGGCAGAGCGTATGGCGGCGCTTGGGCATGGCTCTCAAAGTGACATGACAATTGCTGAGAGTTACGCGATTGCCAAGGCCAGCACGCCGCGTACGCCAGAGGCTGCAGATAGCAGCGATCCGCAGGGGCTAAAGCCTGGAACAGAGGTGGCGATCGTCCAGGTTACGGACAGCGGCGATCCAACGGTTCGCGGTGTTGTGCACGCAGTTCGCCGCGATGAAATTGCAATAAGGCGCGAAACCGAGGGAGCAGGAACGGTGTGCCTCCACTTCCCGCGCGTCGGTTACCGGATCACACCTGTTCAGGGCTAAGGGCGCCTAAGCAATCGTGATGAAGCCGGTTTTCGTACGGCAGCAAATCCAATGGCTCCACACCGTCGCAGAATGCGCACATTGCGTGGCGTGGAGCGTGCCGTGCAGCAGAAAATCAAACAACACTCTGCAGATGCCCCCGCAAAAATCAGGATTTTCTGGACGTGAGTAACTGCGCCGCCGCGTTGCAACCCGTGCTTACCCCAATCGATGGCAAATAAGCGACACCAGGAAAAATATATCGTCTGGGATCGCGATAACGCCTGATCCTGCCGAGAAAAATTTACAGACACAGGGTTGCTTAATTCCACGGCCCGGCTTAATCGGTAAAATAACACAAGGTAAATCTTGATCTTGCCGGGCGCGGGGGACGTTGACGTGGCAGATTTTTTTTATCAGTTATAACAGCGCCGATGAGGCCAAGGCGGAGTGGATTGCCTCCACGCTCACCAAGGCGGGTTATTCCGTGCGCTTTGCCAAGTGGGAACTCACCGATGGCAACATCGCCGCCTGGATGCGCGAAGCGCTGGACAACAGCGACCGGCTGATCGCCGTCTCATCGCCAGAGTATTTTGCCCCGCAAGCTACTTATTCGGCGATGGAGCGTGAGGCATTCCTGTGGACCTCGCCCAAACGCTTCGGCGGCACCATTATCCCCGTGGTTGTGCGTGCGGTGGAGATCCCCAAACTGTATGCCCCCTTCATGCGCGTTGATCTGACCGGCGTCGACGAGGCGGAGGCCAAGGCGCGGCTGATTGGCATGATCAGCGCCCACGATGTACAGCAACAGGCCGCGCCGCCTGTCTTTGCGCCGGAACCTGCCGTGCAGCAGGCTGAGCCAGTGGCACCGCCGGTATTCCAGCAGGTGCCGGTCGGTGGTGCAACCGTGACGTCCTCGGCGCTGAATAACAGTTATTTCGGCTGGCCAGCGCTGATCGCACTCACCGTTCTGATTTATACGGTATGGGAAGATCAGCGAAAAGATGGACGCGTGCTCGCCGATCTCTGGCAGGCCGTCACCGGCTTCTGGCTGCCTGGATTGTTGCTGATGCTTTATGGTCTGATGTACTGGCTGATCAACGCCGGGCTTGATGCGCCGGAGAGCCGCCGGGCCATCGTCATGGCGCTGCGGCTTGACCGCGGCGGTGACCTGTACCGTTCCGTCATGCGCCGTGTGCTTGATGCTATCGATCGCGCATTTTCCCGCGAAGAGCAGGCCCGTGGTCTGCACGCCGAGCACTGGAATATCGCCTGGTCTCCCCGCCTGTTCGAAGGTTGCCTGCTGATCGCGATCTTCTATCCGCTTTATTCGGTATTCGCCATCTGGGCGGCGACGAACCAGCCAGGCATAATCGGCGGGGTTGAGATCGTGCCCGGCGGGCAGGATTTATTTGTGCGCCTTGCGACGATTTGCGGACTTGTCAGCGCCTTAATTTTTGCGCAACTCTCACAATTACGACGAAGCCAAGGTAGAGTAGCGGTAGCGCACCTCTACCTTGGCTTCGCCGCTGCCGCCGCCGTCGCCGACTTCGCCTTCGTCGCCGTCGCCGCCGTCTCCGACTTCGCCTTCGCCGACTTCGCCTTCGTCGCCGCCGCCGCCGCCTTTTTAGTCGCAATTGTGGAAGGCATCTTTTTCAGTCGTCGGCCGATCGGACGATGGGGACGCCGCTGTCTCGGCGAGTTTGCAGTTATTGCCACCGTCAGCTCACTGACGGCGATAGCTACGCAAGCCGCAGGCCTGTATTCAGACAGCTCTCTATGGTGGGTTTTGCTACTTCTCTTCGGATATTTCTATTGGTTCGCTAAGGTCACCGACGCGGCATTGGAATTCGGCCCATCACGTCTGGGCCGCCGCGGTCTCTTTTATGCTGCCTACACAATAGCTATTTTCGCTTTGCTGGTGTCGCTCGTGCAATCTGCTTCGGGCTTCAATCAGAATGCTTATACGTTCTTCCTGTTCCTCGGCTTTCTGCCGCTGCTCAACGCCGTGTTTGATTTCGGCTCGCTTGGCCTCACACGCTTCTGCCTGCGTCGTGGTCTGAGGCCGGGCTTCCTGGTCAGCCTCAAGTGGAGCCTGATCGATGCGCTGGCCGCTGCCCTGCTGTTCGCCGGGCTGGTGCTGGCGGCCATCCTGCTGGTGCACTGGGTGCGCACCGGCGACGGCGAGGCGCTCGCCGATCTCAACGCGATTTTTCGCGGCATCGCGGACGATCCGCACAGCTACTGGTGGCTGTATCTCACGTTTTTCTCGACGCTGATCCCGACGCTGTTGCACCTCGGCGTTGCCTGTTTCAGCTTTATCGCACTGGCCCCGGCACCATTGCAACGCGCGCTCGCAGGCTGGGTCAGCGCCATGGACCGCAACGGCTTCGCCAACCGCGGCGCACGCTACATCCTGCCGCTGATCGCAACGCTGGCCATCGCGCTGCCGTTCCTTGGCCTCTACACGCTCGGCCTCTGGCTCGCCGACTATCACCAAAACATCGGCTGGGGCTTCTTCCGCCTCGCGCTCACCTTCGCCGGATGGCTCGACCCCGCCTACGCCGAAGGCGTCGCAGAGATCCTGGCGGCCAAGGATTAGTATCGGGCGCCGTAGAGATGTATTGCCAAGTTAAGTGCTGGGAGCCGCAACAAACTACATTTTCATTCGTGATAAAGAAAAAATATCATTTAATTTCAATGGTCAAATTTTAGGCTCGATTGGTTCGTCGAGGCCCTCGCCACTCAACTTGGCAATACCGTCCGAAGAGCTATAGCGGGATATTATCGTGTTTCTTCCAGGGGTTCCGGGCACTTTTACTGCGCAGCATCTTCAACGCCCGGCAGATCCTGAACCGCGTATCGCGCGGCAGAATAACATCGTCGACATAGCCGCGTTCGGCGGCAATAAAAGGGTTGGCGAAGCGATCTTCATAATCCTTGATCCGCCGGGAAATCTTATCTGCGTCGCCCAACTCCGAGCGATAAAGGATTTCAACCGCCCCTTTCGCCCCCATAACAGCGATTTCGGCTGACGGCCAGGCGTAGTTCACATCGCCGCGCACGTGTTTTGAACTCATGACATCGTAAGCCCCGCCATAGGCCTTGCGGGTAATCACCGTTATCTTAGGCACCGTCGCTTCGGCATAGGCAAAAAGAAGTTTCGCACCATGCTTGATCAATCCTCCGTATTCCTGCGCCGTACCTGGCAGAAAGCCTGGCACATCGACGAATGTCACCAGCGGGATCTCGAAACAATCGCAAAAGCGTACGAACCGCGCCGCCTTGCGTGAGGCATCGCTGTCCAGCACACCTGCCAGCACAATCGGTTGATTGGCAACGATGCCGACAGTCCGCCCCTCCATCCGTGCAAATCCGACCACAATATTTTGGGCAAACGACGGCTGAACTTCAAAGAAATCGCCTTCATCTGCAATCTTATGGACCAGTTCCTTGATATCGTAGGGTTTGTTCGGATGATCCGGGATCAAGGTATCAAGTGAGGGTTCAATGCGCTCGGAACTATCCCTGGTTGGCAGCTCCGGCACGCCGGCTGTATTATTGGGGGGAAGGAAATCCATGAGCCGCCGCACCTGCAGCAGCGCTTCGACATCGTTTTCATAGGAATTGTCGGCAATGGACGTTTTGGTTGTATGAACGCTGGCACCACCCAGCTCTTCGGCCGTCACTTCTTCATTGGTGACGGCTTTCACGACGTCCGGGCCTGTCACAAACATATAGCTCGTGTCCCTGACCATAAAGATGAAATCCGTCATGGCCGGCGCATAGACATCGCCGCCTGCGCATGGCCCCATGATGACAGAAATCTGCGGGATTACGCCGGACGTCAATGCGTTACGCAGGAAAACCTCGCCATAACCGCCAAGCGCTGCGACGCCTTCCTGAATGCGGGCGCCGCCAGCATCGAACAGACCGATGATAGGCGCCCGGTTTTGCAGGGCCATGTCCTGGATTTTTGTGATCTTCCTGGCATGCGTTTCTGAGAGCGAGCCGCCGAATATGGTAAAATCCTTGGCAAACAGATAAATCACCCGGCCGTTGATCGTGCCCCAGCCGGTGACCACGCCATCGCCTGGAAAACGCATTTTATCCATATCGAAGTCCGTGCACTGGTGCTCCACGAACATATCGAACTCTTCAAAAGAGCCTTCATCCAGTAACAGCTCGATGCGTTCCCGCGCAGTCAGCTTGCCACGCTCGTGCTGTGCGGCGACACGGCGTTGCCCGCCTCCCATGCAGGCTGCGGCACGGCGGCGTTCAAGCTCTTCGATGATGTCTTTCATATGGTTAAAACTTTCTGGCGTCGATGAAACCGGCGTTTTGCACCGCTTGCGACATCACCGCATGAAACGGGACGATTGACGAGCTGCACCCAGCCCTTATCCACTCGCGCGCTATCTGGTCCTGATCACGCGGCTTGCAACCCAATGCAGCAGCGAAAGAAAAATAATGGCGCCGCAGCCCCATATAATCAGCGACAGTTCAGGGAACGGAATCTCCTTAAGCCACTGCCAGTAGGTGTCTTTCACCTGGTTCACAAACCTGTTGAGATTATTTACCCAGCGCGTAACTGCATCACCGCCTGGCGGGAAAATTCTTAAGCCAAACAGACCGTCATTTCCCCAGGGAGCCCGCCAAATCCAGAAGCGTGACACATAAAGCAGTATCACCGTTAACACGGCGGCTGCAAAAAGGCCGAAGATACGATGCGCAACAGAGCCGAGACTGGTCATGGCAACACCTTAAGGCTATCGAGATCCACCTTGAAGATCAGCAGATTGCCGCGGCGTTCGATTTCACCGTCAAGAGAAACGAAAAGCGCCACGTATTTAAGATATCGTTCATGCAAAGGAGCGCCGTCCTTGTCCGCCATCAGGAAAAAATCCCGCCCATCGACCGGCGCGCTCGACACAAAAACCGGCGGGATACCGCCGATCAGACAAAGATTGGCGCACGCGCGGTGTGATATTCCCCGGCTTGGCCGCATGGCACCAGCCAGGCATTTGCCATCGCAAATCTCGCCTTTGAGGCGCCAGCGGCCGAGCGATTGCCTGGCCGGCAGTTCTGCCACCTCGTCCGTTGCGGTCGCGCGCCCAACCTGGAGAAAATCGATGTCGCCGCGTTTCAATGCGATCCCGCGCAGCGTGACCACCTGACCATCGTATTTATCCAGCCGCTGCTGGGCACCATTTTTGAAGGGATTACTCAGCATGATTGTCTGGCCGGCAGGAATGCGTGCGCTGCCCTTGCTGACATGCAGCAGCGGATAGGGTTTTACCTCCACTATGCCTGTTACGGTTTGCGCGCCTGCACCCCAGAGAAACGTACCGGGACCAGGATCGTCCTGGGCTGCGCCGATTGCCAGAGCCAGGGCGGCAGACATGCCAAGCAATCCGGCTGCAACGCTGATGAGAAATACCCTGAGCCCGGACGGCAGAACGGCCAGATATCCAACATAGAAAGGACCTTCTTTCATGTCTTTGTTCATACGACCTGCTCCGCAACTTCCAAAGGCTGCACAAAAGTTCCTGGCGGATTGGCAACGGCGTTAACCAGCACACTCGTGCCATCAAGGCGGAGATTATACGTCGGCACCCTTTCGGTGAACGGCTCAGGCGAGCGGCCATCCTCAAGCCTGTACTCAAAACCGTGCCATGGACACGTCACGCAGCTGCCTGTAATCCGCCCTTCGCCTAGCGGGCCATTCTGATGCGCGCAGGCATTGCTTATTGCAGACAGCTTGCCACCATACAGAAACACGGCAGCACGGCGCCCGTTACCAAAGTTAACAATCTTTGCCCGGCCTTCCTCGAAATCCTTAAGATCACCGGCAAGATACCACGTATCTTCGCGTGCACCTGGCGCAGCAAGGCGATGTTCACGCCAAGCCGCTGCGATGTGCAGGCCACAGACAAGCAGAACGGAGGCCCCCACCACAATGGCGAATGTCGGATTATTTTCTGATTGAAGAGAGCCGAGTGCAACATGGCCTACAAGCAGGGCATAAGCGGCGTAAAGCAGGTAATGCAGAGACTTCCAAACCGGTGCGGTGAGAAACCTGAGCCAGAAGTCATGGCTTGTCGCAGCCAGAATGGCAAGCGCAAGGAGGGACAGAACACCCAACGTTTCAAATGGAAAACCAAGCACATGCCCATAACTTGTGTTGGCGGACAACATCGCCTCCAGGCGCGGTATCGGGCTGAAATTAAAGTACCAATCAAGAACATAGAGCATATGCGTCAGCGCAACGAAGAATGTCAGAACTCCGAAATGCCGTCGATTATAAAGCAATGGCAGAAAACGGCGGTCCAACCGCGCCAGCGGACCGATGCAGAGGATGACGGTGAGCATAAAGAACGCGCACGTCCCAAAGGCCCGCGCACGCACAATCGCATCGTCTGCCAGCCTGGCATGATCGAGAAACTGCGGCGACACTCTGATATAAATCAGAATATAGCTGACCACCATAAGAGCCAGAACAATGTCATAGAATATTTTTGAGCGGGTCCATTGAACGGGGCTGTACTTGACGCTCATGACCTGCTCCTAATCTTGCCTGGTGCTGAGTTGAACAGCCGGCTCACCATCTGGCGGCGTCTGACGCAGCAGCATAGCTGAGATGAAAAGTGCCGGAATGAGAATAGCAAGCAGCGCCCAGACCCAACCATGGGCGGACCTGATCGCGCGGTCTCGGCTGCGGTTAGGATCAACGCCGCTTTCCAGTTGCAACCAGCGAAAAAGAACAAGCGGCCAGAGTAGTATAATGCCTGGCACCAGCAGCGGGCGGAAAGTATAGCTGCCACGGGCATCTGCATCGATGCGGTCGATACCAATCAACAAAAAAACGACAGCGACTGCACTGCCGGCATAAATCCATAGTGTGGCAATCCAAACAATCGTTGCTGCTGCTGTCATGGCACGTTTCTTAATATTAAGTTTTACCTGCTGGTATTCATAGCCAGATCATGTCTTAATGTCATCGTCTGCCAGCACTCGGCAGATTGTTATAACTTTATGATACTGCAAAAAAGTCACTTAGATAAAGTCCGCAGGTTTTTCATCTTATTATTTCACAACATCTGCCGCTCAAACCCAAAATGCTTCATGTCCATTCGATTAAAAGCCACCTCTTCACAAAAAACGGATGTGTCAACTTCGGATGAGCCGGGATAATTTACGCGTTGTCTTTTGAAATCAAAGCGATAGGTGAGGTGCTCGACATCGGCTGCGCCGCATCCACGAGGCCACGCTGCGACATATGTTCTATATGCGCCTGAACAGAAAGCGCAGCAGCCGGGACCAGACGTGGATCGATGCCTTTATAAATTCGCCTGACGATATCGGCGATTGTGACGTGACCATTGCCAATAGCCGCCAGAATGGCCTGCTCACGCAAGCGTCGATGCACAAGATAGGCCTTGGTAAAACGCTTCGGCTCGGGGACCTGGCCGCCATGGCCCGGATAATAGACACTGTACTTACGCTCAAGCAGCTTCTCAAGCGATGCCAGATAATCAGCCATATTTCCCTCAGGCGGGGCAATAACGCTTGTGTTCCACGCCATCACATGGTCGCCTGAAAACAAGATCTCCGTGTCATCGAGCTGGAAGCACATGTGATCCGGCGTGTGGCCGGGTGTGAAAACGGCCGTGAGCGACCAATCGCTGCCGGCAACGCGGTCGCCGTCTGCAAGTCTAATATCCATCGTGAATGGCAGGTCCGCATACGTGGCCCCCGATGGGCTGATGTGCGTTTTACCGCTGGTGTTGGCCGCGTGTCCGTACCCACAGACGGCTGCGCCGGTTGCCTTGGCGAAACGGGGTAGACCGTCAACATGGTCAGGATGGGTATGCGTTATCAAAATGTGACTGACGCGCCGCCCATCGACCGCTGCCATGAGCGCAGCAAAATGTGCCTTATCTTCCGGGCCCGGATCAATGACCGCAAGATCGTCTCCCTGTCCGATAATGTAGGTATTAGTACCTTTGTAGGTAAAAACACCAGGATTGTTGGCGACAATACGCCGCACACCAGGCGCCAGCGTTCGTGGCTCACCGTATGCAAAGTCTATTTCAGTTCTAAAAGTCAGATCGGACATGTCACTTACGCCCTTTCTTGATCGCAGCCATAAGGAAATCGTCATCACACAGTCATCTTGACGTATGGTGCTGAGCAAAAATCAGCAAAGCATCGCCATGTCATGCCAAACCAAGCAACAGGAGTTGGTCAATTAATGGCTGGGTTCAAGGCCTGTCAGCTTGCCGGACATCGGACACATATAAATGGAGATCGGTTATGGCGTTAAGTGATAAGTGGATTTTGTCGCTCGATGGTGGCGGCGTGCGTGGCTTGATGGTCGCCACGTTCCTGATAGAACTGGAACGTGAGATCGGACGTCCCCTGGCGACGTGTTTTGACCTCATTGCTGGCACCTCGTCCGGCGCCGTCTTGACCGGCAGCCTTGCGCTTGGTCCTGACGGCACACCACTGGTTCCGCTTGAAAAACTCACACACTTTTTCAATCTGGACGCACCTGCGATATTCCGCGCGCCCCGCGTAAGATTTCTCAAGACATGGCGCTGGCTCTCCGGCCCGCTCTACAGCACGGACAAACTTGCCAGTGCTCTGCAAAAGCAATTAGGAGACATTAAGCTCTCCGAATTACGCAACGATATCCTGCTCACCTCCTATGACATGCGGCGCGGCGAACCGGTTCTGTTTCAATC
>CAWUIN010000028.1:0-31298 GCA_963922535.1 uncultured Hyphomicrobiaceae bacterium
TATTGGCGCGCCCGGGAGGATTCGAACCTCCGACCCCTAGACTCGGAATCTAGTACTCTATCCAGCTGAGCTACGGGCGCAGATATTTAGTATAACTTCTTTAAATTTTACGATCGACTGCAAATTTAAAACCGGATTAGTCTGCCATTAAGTAGACTGGATGCTTCAAAAGAACTCAGCACTTTGATGCCTCCATGCCGAGCATTCGGCAAAAACCAAAAGCTCTTTCTATTGATCCTATGCCAGCTGATGGCGTAGGGCTTATGGATCTTATATTGGAAATTCTTAAGCTTCCTGTCGACCTTTGATCACAATGACTGATAATGGCACAATCAGGCATATAATAAAATAGCACAAGAATTAAAAATTTTTCTTCACTTCAACTATATCGCTATTGCTATAACATTGTAGCCATACATTGCAACCATATCATTACGCAAGTCAGCAGAAATCGATGTTTTTCAGAACAAAAAAATGAACTTGCAAGCGCATCTCTTGATGCTTAATCACACGGGCATTGCAAAGCATCGCCCCTGCTGACGTAGCGCCAGCGTGACGACATATCAGTGTTCAACTTCTTGTTGTAAGTTATGATACGGCAGAACCAGCCTGCGGTAAACTGAAATCGGCGTCATGACTTTGTCTCCTGGCCTGATGCAATCACAAGTCTGGCGCTGAAATGCCGGTGTGATTGCGCACCATAACACCAGCAATGCCATGATGGGTGGCAAGCGTCGTCGTAAGGCGGCCGCCGGGCGGTTTTTCGCCAGCCCACCAGCTTGAAAACTGCCGCCAAAGATCCGTTATAAGCAGCCAGCCATAATACTCATGCGAGAGCGGTACGTTATAAGGCGCATAGCTAAATTTATATTCGAGGAAAACTGAAGCGCGGCCCAGCTGAATTTCCAGCCCGGCAAGACCCTGGCCAACAAAGCCTGCAAATTGGTATTCGTAAGTACGTGCATCTTCGTTGTAGATTTCTTTATGGATGCCAACTTCCGTGTGCGGCAGGGAAATGCCGGCACCGGCGCCGACATAGGGACGAAACCGGCTCCACGCGGGTGCAAGACGAGCAAGCCCGTTCAAGGTCAGCATATTGTGGCCATGGCTAAATTCAAGATGCCTGAAAAAATCTCCAATCCGCTGCTTTTCCTTGACCTCCTCACCATTCAGTGTACCGGAAAACGTTGCCTCATCCTCGCGTTTAGAAATAGCTTTTGCATGAGTAAAATCCAGCATCGTGCCGAAAGAGCCGGTGGAGGGCCAACGCTGGATGCGTACACCGTAGTAAACCGGCGCTTTAAAAGGGCGACCAATCCAGCCGAAGTCCTTGACCGTCAAATCGGTATTGCGATCGGAATTTTTAATTTCAACGCTTGCCGGGTGTGTATAAGTGACCCCACCGTAGCCGCCGAACGCCCATTCCATGGCCGGCGTCCCAGCCTTGGCCCTGCCAGAGGTTGCGGACGGTACTTCGGCTGTGTTTTCTGTATCGGCGTTTTGGGAGAACACAAAGGCTGGAATGACATGAGCGGTCGCCATAACCAGAAGTGCCGCAGCGCCGATCAAAGCGTTCAGCTTTTTGCGCGATTTTAGCGCCCTATGCCCCTGCAGCCAGGACGGCGCTCTAATATTGCTTGCGGTCGTAGTATTCATGCCCCTTATCCTCCATTGCTGAATCTTCTACGGCAATGATAACGATTGAGAAGCATTGATTTAGATCAAGCATTACTATTTAGATCAAGCATTACCATTATGCCACAATGAGGCAGTTGAATGCTGGGACACGAATAACATCGGATAACATCGGACGCCACGATCCACATGGGCTTTTTCAACGGCCTGCCGCTTACTCAGATTCCCTGAACCGCACTGTGACCCGATCGGTCTCGCCATGCCGATCGACAATGGAAAACTTTATAAAACCGGCTTTGGCCTGTTGCCAGATCAACTGTTGCTGGCGACTGCCGCCTGGGATCGGATGATCATTTGCGTACCATAAAAAAGGGGGCGTGCCACCATCGGCTTTCAGCACAACCAGCGCATCGATCCCGCCCAGTTCCACTTCTGAGCGATCCGGAGGGAAAGCAATGCGAACCGGACGGCGCATATAGATGCCACTCCCATTCGTGCTGCGGTCGCGCTCAAAACGTTTAAGCGGTTCCGGCAGATCAGCCCCGGAAACCAAAAGCGCATCCTGTGGTGGTTCAGCAAACTGTGCGCGGCGTGGCGAGATACGTTGAAATGCGTCAAAGAGTATTGGTGCGGCAGCAGTCCGGCCGGTTAATCCTGGTGTCGCCGCAGCGTCAGGCCGCCCGATCCAAACAACGATGGTATGGCGGCCATCGTAACCGGCAGCCCAGGCATCGCGATATCCGTAAGAAGTGCCAGTCTTGTAGGCAATCTGGCCGCGTCTGGCGTTGTCGGGCGGCGGCGCATCCTTAAGAATAGCCGTGATATAGAAAGTTGCAGCCTTGCTTAATAATTCCGTGGTGCGGCCTGGCTGGCTGAGACTTCGGTTGCGAAGTATGTCCGCAGCCTTAGTAAGGCGCGTACTCAGCATCACCGGTTCGCCGCCACGTGCCAGTGCTACATAAAGCCGCGCCATATCTTCAAGGCGAATGCCAAGGCCGCCGAGTGCAATTGCCAGCGATGGCTCAGCCTCTTCTGGAAGTTGCGTGACAATGCCAGCCCGTTGCAATCGCCCCATCATAAGACCAGGGCCGACAGCGTCGAGCATTTTGACCGCCGGCACGTTCAATGACTTTTGCAGCGCTTCACGAACGCTGAGTGCGCCATGGTACGTCTCATCGAAGTTTTTTGGACTGTAGGTTCCAAAGCGTACCGGTCGGTCATCGATCAAGGTCTCCGGATGAGCAAGGCCTCGTTCAAACCCCAGGCCATAGACGATGGGCTTTAAGGCAGATCCCGGAGAACGCACAGCACGTGTCATGTCGATGGCGCCGAAACGTTGCCGATCGAAATACCCGGCCGATCCTACGCGCGCGAGAATATGACCCGTCTTATTCTCCACAACCATCAACGCTGCGGAAAGCCGCGAGCCACGCATATGTACGTGCTGGGCCACAAGACGCTCAAGGCGCGCCTGCAGATGCGCATCAAGCGTTAGGCGTTGCATTGACCTGCCGGGCTCAAGCGCGGCCAGTTGTTCAGTCAGATGCGGAGCCAGTTTGGGAAAGTCACGGCGCTTCACTGGAACCGGCTCGCGATCGGCACGCGCGAATTCTGCATCTGTTATCAAACCTGTTTCAAGCGCTCGATTCAAAACGCGCCGGCGGGCCAGACGGGCGGCAGGCGCAAATCGATCGGGCCGCCGACCTTCCGGTGATTGCGGAAGGGCGACAAGCAGAGCCGCCTGGCCAAGCGACAACCGCCGGGGTTCTTTGCCGAAATAAGCAAGTGCAGCCGCACGGGCACCTTCAATATTGCCGCCAAACGGCGCCAGCTTGAGGTAAAGATCGAGGATTTCAGTTTTGCTGAGCCGGGCTTCCAATTGTGTCGCGCGGATCATCTGGCGCAATTTGCCGAGACCTGTGCGTTCATGCCTTCCATCAAGCAGACGGGCAACTTGCATAGTGAGCGTCGAACCGCCTGAGACGATCCTGCCATGCACAGCCACCTGCACAGCGGCGCGCGCCATGGCTCGGTAGTCAATGCCACCGTGTTTATAAAAGCGTTTGTCTTCAAACGCAAACAGGAGCTTGAGATAGCGCTGGTCAACCTCTGTAGAGCGAACCGGAAGACGCCAGCGGCCTTGCCTGGTTGTAAAGGCACGCAGCAGACGGCCGCGGCGATCCAGAATGGTAATGGAAACATCGCTGGCCTGAGAAAGATTAAGGGGGCCAAGCCTATTACTTTCGCGCACGATGAGAAAAGCAAGCGTGGCACCGCCAGCGACAAGCAGAAGAAGGAGAATGCAGGCTGTGATGACCGCGCGACGATACCATTTGCGCTGTATTTTCAAAGGCCAGGCACCGGCTGTCACTCGTTTTTGCTCCACGCTCATGCGCCTCGTTCCAGAGGGTAATAATTACCGCAGCGGGTATACGCTTATAAATGACAGGTAAAAATGTCTTGGTTAAGGTCTGGCCCTAAGCCTGTCGCGACACAAAAAGTTAAACACGCCTAAGTGTCCGATATGGAGGTTCTGGCATGACAATCTGAAAATCATCGCCAGGGCGTATTTCACCGCTGGCAAGCACAATCGCCATGATACCGCCAGCGAGAATGGTTTTTCCACTGGCGTCCTTAGGCAGCATCGCCCGCATTAGTCCCGGCATAAAATCATCAAGCTGATGGCAGGGATTGCGCAGGCCCTTAATCTGCAGCATTGCGCCGCTGGCGAAATGGAACTCAGTATCTTCAGGCAGAGCCAGTAGGTCGATGCCCTTGGTCAGAATATTTTCACCGATATCCCCAGGCTTGAGGGTGAACCCTTCAGCGGCCAGTTCCGCAAAGCGTTCAACATGCATGAGATGCACCTGCCTGAGGTTCGGCTGGCTGGGATCGCGCGCCACGCGGGAGCGATGTTTTACGGTTGCGCCTGCATGCGCATCGTGCTCGACGCCCAGGCCTGCAATCAGATTAATTGTTGCGCATGGTACTTTACTAAATGTATGTGTCGGCGATTTGGCAACCGAGATAACGTGGGCAGTCTCAATGGATGACATTGTCTGATCCCTGATAATCCTTATAAAGTCTTGTGAAAAAATCCAGTCGAAAGGGCAACCCCGTAACTGGACTTGATAAGCAGGCCACGGATCCACCGCTTAGGCCTTGCCGCCGGTTGTCCGGTACCCGGTTAAAAAGGGTGTCCGGCACAGGAAAGCCATATCGGTTATGAAAGCAAAGTTAAACGATGACAGCCACTTCACCGCCAATCATTCATAATGCCAACTCCTTGCTTAAGAACTATGACGTTCTGTTTTGTGACATTTGGGGCGTAGTTCATAACGGTGTCAACGCTTATAAGGAAGGCTGCGCAGCACTTGCAAAGTTCCGCCAGAGGGGTGGCACGGTCATTCTTCTCTCAAATGCACCACGAACGGCACAAATCGTGCGTTTGATCCTTGATCAAAGGTTTGTGCCGGATGACGTTGCAGACGCTATCGTTCCCTCAGGTGATCTCGCGCGCCATTATGCGCGCACGCAAGGCTACCAACGGGTGCACCATATCGGGCCTGATCGCGATCTCGACGTTTTCGATGGCTCTGGCCTGCAGCGTGTCAGCCTTGCCGAGGCGGAGGCTGTTTTCTGCACAGGCCTGCAGCGGGATCGCGTAGAAACAGGAGAAAACTACCGTGAGCGACTGAGGCCTGCCGTCGAGCGCTGCCTGACGCTGATTTGCGCAAATCCTGATTTAGTCGTCGACGTTGGCGGCACGCTATTGCCGTGCGCCGGTGCAATTGCCAAGGTGTATGAAGATCTGGGAGGCCATGTCTTCTGGGCAGGCAAACCCTACATTACGGCCTACGACCACGCCCTTAAAGTCGCAGTCGAAGTACGTGGCGAAACAGTTGATAAATCGCGCGTTTTGGCGATTGGCGATGCCGTGCGCACGGATATTGCCGGCGCCACCAGCTTCGGTATCGATTCACTTTTCATTGGCCAGGGCATTCATCGCGAACGGGTCATGCCGGATGGTGAACTCCTTGCAGATGCACTGGCAGATTTGTTCGCAGGCGAAGACCAGCCGCAGGCCAACGCCGCGATGAGTACGCTGCGCTGGTAGTCAATTTATACAGACCGCTAGTGGCTTTACGGT
Organism: uncultured Hyphomicrobiaceae bacterium; assembly: GCA_963922535.1. GTDB lineage: Bacteria > Pseudomonadota > Alphaproteobacteria > Rhizobiales > Hyphomicrobiaceae > Tectiglobus. The sequence continues at coordinate 5,786 of CAWUIN010000028.1, forward strand.
GACTATTCGGCCAGCGCTGTCATACAAAAATACTATTGTGGCCATATACTGTATGAATAAATCAGAATGAAAAAGAACGAACAACTTTAAGCTTCCATAACATATTGAGATATCATGAACAATTTTTTGACCTGGTTGGCTGCGGCAGTACTTCTTCTGGTTGGAGTATTGTTTGTCTTACCACCGCTGATTGACTGGAATCAGTATCGGGGTGTCTTTGAAGAGGAAGCCTCCAGAATGCTGGGACGCGAAGTGCGTGTCAGCGGCAAAGTTGATCTGCGTCTCCTTCCTGTTCCTTTTGTTCAGTTTGAGAAAATCCGTATTGCAGACGCACCGGGCATTCCGGGTTCATTTGTCCGTGCCGATAATTTTACATTGCTCTTGTCTGTCCCCCCGCTGCTGCGCGGCGTTATCGAGGCACGCAAACTCAGAATTGATAAGCCCGTCTTGCGTATTCGTTTCGATGAGAAAGGGCACAGCAACTGGCAAAAGATCAAGCTTCGCGCGCAAGATCTTCCTTTCATTCCAGCTGATTTTGCCCTGCAGTCTGCAGAAATTCAGGACGGCCGTATCGTTGTGGAATCGCATCGCGGTCAAGTCATAGCTCAAGTCGCCGGCCTCTCCGGAGAGCTTACAGCAAGCGCATTGCGCGGCCCTTACCGGTTCAACGGCGAAGCGGTCATTGCTGACACCGAATTAGATGTTCGCCTCGTTACTGGCGTTGTCGACAGCACCGATGCCGTTGTTATAACCACGACAGCGACCAATGAGAATACGGGGGCAAAAAACTATATCGAAGGCCGGTTGAGTGATTTGCAAACAATGCCAAAGTTTGCCGGCAAGTTTACCGTGCAGGCACCCGTTAGCGTGGCCACTTCAGCCGTTACTGCGCCAGCCCGGTATGATTTGCGCGCCAAGGTTTCGTTCGATCCCATGGCTGCACAACTATCTGACATTGAAATATCCATTGACAGCGTCGGGCGGCCACAGCAGCTCAAAGGGCATATAGAGGCGGATTGGACTGAAGAGTTTTCCATGACCGGCCAGTTGCAATCAGAATGGCTGGATATTGATACGATCACTGGCGGCAAAACACAAAATGCTGCTTACCGTATTTTTGAAATATTAGCAGACAGCAGAACGGTAAATAAAAAATTAGCAGACTCCACACGAATCGATCTGTCGGTTGAACAAGCTATTATCGCAGGCGAGACCATAAGTGAAATATCGGCACGCTTATTCCGGAGTAATGGAGAAGTACGCGTTGAACGTCTGAGTGCAAACCTGCCAGGCCAGACAAAATTACGCATGAATGGAGGTTTTCCGGTCAGCACGAATAAATATAACTGGCAAGGCCACACGCTTGTGCGCGGTGACAATTTCAAGCAATTTTCCGAATGGTTATGGCCTGGTGAAAGCACGGTCACGGGAACCGCCGCCCATGATTTCGAATTCTCAGGCACAATACGTTCCTCGCCTGAGGAAGTAGAGTTTTCAAATGCACACATCAATTTGGCCGGATATTCTTCAGAAGGGCTTTTACGATATAACTGGATGAAAAAGCCGGTACTGACGCTCGACTGGTCGGCTGACATCCTCGATCTGTCCGGATTTGGCGACAACATTCTGTCTAACCGTAATTTGGCATATCTATTGGGGTTTGGAAAATCTGCCGCTGACAGCGGACAGGCAGGCCAAATCTCAGAAATTTTACGAGCGGCAAACTTTGATGTCCGGCTTCAAGCACAAAAGGTTAACGATGCCAATCGAACGTTCAACGACATAAACCTTGTGCTGTTTCGAACAGATAACAAACTGCAATTCGGCAAGTCCAGCTTCATGATCGACCCTGGACTTGGCCTGCAATTTGAAGGTGATTTTGAACAATCGCCTGCAGGCCAGCACAACTGGGATCTGAAAGGATTGATTTCCTCCAATTCCTCGCATGCATTCACGGAGCTCAGCGATTTCCTCGAGCTTGCGACACAGGACTTTCGTATTCCGAAGGGGCTGTCTGTTGCCTCTCCTGTCAATGTTGCGTTTTCTTCGCAATCGCATATCGTGGCGGGCAGACGTAAAAACACATTCGAAGCCAATGGTAACATTCATAAAGATAATCTGCGATTATCCATCATAACAGAAGGGCAGATTGACCGTTGGCGAGAGAACGATCTGAGGCTTGATATAAAGCTCGACGGTAAATCCATCCGGTCTACGGCAAGGTTGCTGAATGGCAATCCGGATAACGTGGCTGCAGCATCCGCAGAGGACGTGGCAGAGGGCGTGGATGACGCATCCGCGCCAGTGGCACTTCCAGATCAACCATTTTATCTGAGATTTAATCTTATTGGCGTTGCCCAGCGTCATCTCAAAGCCTCGACTGCTTTAGAGAGCCAATTATGGCAGTTAAGAATGCAGGCTGACGGCAAGCCCGATGCAGAAGACGATAAATCGTTAATGTGGACAGGAGCGGGGACTATTCAAGTCGTTGATTTGAAATCTATTTTGGCTTCTGTTGCCCCAGACTGGGCACGTCTTTTTCCCGCCTCGGCATTGTCCGGCGGCCAATTTGAATTTGCCGGCCTGCACAATGGCTGGAAGCTCGAACCGGCTGACTTTAAAATCGCCGGTAGCCAAATGTCCGGCGATCTTGAACTGGTGTTTGCCCAAACACCGCGCAGCCGGCCGTCTTTAACTGGCTCCATGACAATCGATCGCATAAACGGTGCGGAGCTTTCAACAGCCATTCTCTTGGACGAGAAACCTGTTCCTGTTCCTGTTCCTGTTCCTGTTCCTGTTCCAAATTCGGATACGGATACGCAGGCTGCTCCTGAGAACATAAAAAAATTCTGGCCCGATCAGATGTTTGATTTGGCCGCACTCGATCTACTGGATGTCAATGTCGATGTGACAGCAGAATATATCGATATAGCACCAGGCCTTAATCTGCAAAAGGCGCGCATGAATATCGCCAGCACTTCTCAGTCAATTGCGCTAAAGATTTTTGATGGTGAGTTACTTGGCGGCAAAGCAAGCGGCGAAATTAAAGTTGCCAGCGCAACGTTTGGGACCTCTGTTAAAACGGAAATAGAACTCAAAGATGCCATGATCGGGTCTTTAGTATCTGCCGATCTGTCCACCCGCGCCGGAGGACGCGTAGATTTCAAGCTTACTGCTACAGGGCAGGCCCCCGATCCACTTGCCTTGATGACAACTCTGAAGGGAACTGGCACGGCAAAACTCTACGATGTCCGAATACCAGGGCTTTCGCCCGCAAGCCTGACAGAAATTGCCGACAGCATAGTTATTGGTGAGCGCCCACCGGAGGAATTGGCGGACCGCGCCGAAGAAGCCTTAGCGACCGGACCGTTAAAACTGGCTGACCAAAGCGTACCACTCACGCTGGCCGACGGCATTCTCACTATTGGTTTATTGGCTGACGATAAGAATGCCTCGGCATTAACCAACATAACCACCGTTGACTTTCTCCAGCTGGCAATCAACAGTCAATGGCAAATCAATACTATCTTGCAGCGCAGCACTGAGGAGCCCGGCTTCGTTCCCAGGCCGTTGCCCCCTGCACGGATCATCTACGCTGGAACGCTCGCCAAACTCAATGAAATTGAACCAAATCTCAACCTGGGCGATTTACAGCGCGAATTGACAGTGCAACGAATGGAGCACAATGTCAGCCGTCTTGAACGCTTACGCCGCGAGGATGAGTAGCGGGCGCGCCAGGAGCAAATCGAACGCCGTGACGCAGAGTTGGAACGGCAGAAGACGCTCGCAGAAGAAGCCGCAAATCGCGAAGAAGAAGCCCGTCAGCAGCTTGAAACGCAAAAGCCCATTCCGCCTTCTTATGATGTTCAGCCTTATGAACCTGTCATTACCGAGCCCGGTTCACAATCCGCACAGTCACCGCTTCCCAGTCCCGATCAGCCAGGCTCTGCAAGCACGACGCAGCCAGAGCTGACGCCGCCAGAGCCGGTGCCAGCGCCGGTTCCTCAGCCCGCAACGCCAACTCAAACATGGAACCCCTTTATTTCAGAAAACTAGCGGTCTGTGTCGCTTCAAATCTCGGGTTAGGGCATGCCCCCCTTGCTGGCTTATTTAATTGCCAGGTTCGTGTCTGTCATAAAGCAAGACGTGTCCAGACAATTCCCGCCCTTTATGCGATGTCAGATAAAGCGCCATTTGTGCCAGTTCCGCCTCATTATATATACAATCGTCCATACCTGCTGAAACAGCAAAGGTAGTGCTCGGTGGTGCAACTGCATTGATTCTGACGCCACAGTCTGCCCACTGACCTGCCTCTGCTTTCGTCAAGGCGGCAAGAGCAGTACGCGCAATGCCCGCCAAGGCCATTTCTGACCCGGACTTTGGCGATGGTGTGTGCATGATATTCAGGATGGAACCGCTAGACCGGGTGAACCCCATACGATTTGCTGCAACGCGTGTCGCCTGGCTTGCTGCCTGAAGGCGATTGCTTAGAAATGTCTCGATTTCTTCAAGCGTGACCATCCTATTCAGATCATGACGACGAAGCTGGATAAAATTGATGACCGTATCGATACCACTATAAAGCTTAGCTGCTTTTTGCGTAAAACGAATAGCTTTTTCAGAATCTGTAATTGGTTCATGGTGAGCCCGAACATCCTCCGCGTTCTCCGCAATAATCTGTAAAAACGCGTCTGTCTTGCGACAGGGATTTGGAATTTGCAGGATCATGCGACAGCCGTGCTCGGCAAAAACCCTGGCAACATCGATACCGCAGTCCGGGCCGATGCCGGTTATCAACACGCGAGTACCAGCTAACTCCGGATAAATCTCAGCGCTTTGTGTTATCTCAGCAACATTCATTAACATGCTCAAACCTCCCAATGAACGCGGGTTACTTCACTTTGATTCACTAAATAAAACGTGAAGACTTCCACATACGATATGCTACTGTGATTCGGTTTGTGGTGTGGCAATGTTTGGTCAATAATAAAAACGCATAATGCACAACCTTTGCCAAGTCGTTTGAACGCAGATAGCGCTGACTGCCAAGCCTATCCCGGCGCAAAGGCGAGTTCCGCAATAGCGTTATGCGACAATTTGAACAGCAATAACGGTTGCATTGTCCTGATAAGGGTGACCTGCATCTTCAATCGCACGGATGATCGTCTGCGACACTTCATGCGGGCCATTGGCCCCACGCGCATGAATAAGACGGGCGAGTTCCTGTTCGCTCAGCGTATGAATGCCATCGCTTGCAATGATGATGTAATCATCCTTTTCGACATTTAATGGCCTGCGGGAGACATCGATCAGGTCAATGCTTTCACCTGTGACAGCCGAACGCAGCATATGCCGGCGCGGATCGTTCATGGCCTGCTCGGCTGAGATCTTGCCCTCATTTGCGAGTTTGTCCAACGCCGGAGCAAGAGAGTGATCTTCGTTCAACAGAGCGATGTCTTCACGCCTGTAAAGATAAAGCGGGCTATCGCCAACGCTGATCCATTGCAAACATTTTTCATAAAAAACAACACCGACCAATGTTGACCCCATACCCGATAACGCCGGATCAGCCTGGGTCGCCTCTTTAATGCGCGCATTACCAGCCTGTAAAGCGGCGCGCAGAGCGGTGTTCATTGCCTCACTCTCCTCTGCGGGCACATAGCCGTCGGTAATCCGTGCAACCCAGTTTTGAATAAAGGCTTCGCATAAGGTCTGACTGGCCTGTGCACCGCCGGCATGGCCGCCCATACCATCCGCCAGCACCGCCACGATCCCATCGCACCGCGCTTCAGGAAGGAACTCCAGGCTCCAGTTAAAAGTTGCTTCGGGTGTCATCGTATCGTTGGATACCTGCGATGGCCAGACGGCGGCGGCATCCTCCTGATAACCACGTTTGCCCTGGGTCGCGCAGAAGCCGTATTGAAAAGATACCATCGGATTAGCCGTTCTTAAGTCCCGCGAGATCTGACCAGTCAAATTCTGGTTCACAAAACGCAACAAATAAAAGTTGAGTATGCCCCATGCGAATGACGTCCGTCATCTGCAAAGGCTTGGCGGCTGTCGGCTGCTCGTTGTTGAGCGAGACGATATTGATCTTAGCCATATTAGATACAAAAAGGAAGGCACGGCTCAGCGTCTCATGGCGAATGCTGGTATGCTCCATGAAAGGAAATTTCCGACGGCTGATCTCTAGTGGTCTGTATCACTTAAATTGTCGGGTTAGGATCACGTCTCCCGGTTTGTGAGCAGGAGGTCAGGTGCAGGCGATGCGGTGCATCGCAAAAGTCTGGCCAACGCCCTCACAAACCGGGAGACGTGACCGAAGGCGCCCAAATTTTGTTCCTGCCGGTGTTGCGGCTCGCTTATGATAACTCGTATCACCTCACTCGCCGCGCCTTGGCAGAAATAAAATTTGGACGTCCAACCCAACATTTTAAGTGATACATACCACTAGTGGTCTGTATGACTTAAAATGTTGGGTTAGGGTCCACAGGCGTCTTTTTTGGCTCTCACGCACCTGACTTTTCACGGATTATTATCAAAGAATGCCCGCTGAATTACAGAAGTAAAGGTGATTAATTAATATGCCTGAGTGTCAGCTGGTAGCTGACAAATGTTGTATAAAAACAAAGAGCCGCCCAAAGGCGGCTCCGTGAGATAATTAAGCCGGTAAGTCCAGTAACTTTTTACGAGAAGCCGGTTCAACAGGCTTTACGCGGAGGCTGCTCCAACGCTGACCTGGCGAACGCTAACTTAACCGGTACGTTCATCTCACTCGACATTAGATCACCTCCTTTCGATTGTTTCATGTTGTATTAACCATCTCACATTTGCTTAGCGTTGCCAAGCTTTAATTGCATGTCGTGACCGAAGCGTCGCCTGTAATAAAAGTTGTCCCTTCCACGTGCGAGTTTCACATTTCCCCCAGGCTCCAACCCTGCTGGATGGCGCGGAAAGTATGCAGAACGGGACGCACAGCATAACAACGAGGCTTGGTTTGGCGTAATATCCAGCTCAACCGCCAAGGGGGCACAGCCCCAGACGTAATTAAGCAGTATTATGTTTTTTATGATTATTTATTCAGTCTTGCTACCAGGTGCGGCGCGGACCAGTGTCGATATGAAACAACCCGCCTCCATAATGCTTATAGCCACCGGAAACTTTCCTCAGGTAACGCGCTGCGGCTCTTACATCGCCCCAAACCCGAATATCAGCGGCTCGTCCTGACAGATGATAAGAGTGTTTGGAGCCACCGACACGTCGATTGTGTTTGCGGCTGCGACACGTTGAATTAACACGAACGCGCCCCCAGTTGCGTGCAACGTGATAAATGGCTGATTTCAATTTTTTGCTCAAACAGCGTGAACTTGCAACCCAGATCACACCGCGGGAAACACGCCTTTTGCTTTTCGATTTTCTTTGCCCGTGATGACGAGTTTGGCTGTTTGGCGCAATAAACTTGATAGTATTTCCAAGACTGGCATATTCTACACGGTGGCCCGAATTTGAACGCTGATTCCGCCGCGCGACTTTAGAAGAGTTTTTGTTAGTCGAATCGTGCCTGATCTTACCAAGCTTTGAAGGCTTAGTATTTCTTATTTTGTTGGCAGCTGAATGAGAACTTGAGTGGCTTGAGCTAACATTTCCAAACATCCCGCTTTTCTGCCATTCTAATGATTCATAAGAAAATGCAGAATTGTTAGCCGCAAAAAATATGATGAAAAGAAAACTACTACAAACCCTGATTGAAAAGTTTTTTTTAATTTTCATCTTATGCCCTATCTCAAAACAGAATCTAAAACATTTTTCGTTAAATTATTCAATGCTAATCAATATAAAATAGATTGTCGTCACAATAATCTCCTGGCATTTTCGTGTGAGTCGTAGTTGTGTTCTTCTTATTTTAAAAGCTATACGCGTAGCTTCTGTGTTCGGCTTTTTGTGTAGCCTGCTTCTTTATCCATACAAATCGGGTTGATCGAATGATTTGAGAAAATTGCATCCGCCTGTGTTAGGCGCGCCGTGACAACACAATGCTCTCCGGCTCAAAATGGCGGAGAACCGTGATTTGCATATGTGTTCCCAGATCTTTCTGCTTTTTGTTCTATATGATAAATATGCTGTACTTATTGTACGGAAATCGACGATATAACTAATACTTGCAGGCCAAGCAAACAAGCCAAGCAAACCGAGGAGTGTTAATTGCATGCTGAAGAAAAACTTTCTACTCAAGACTTGAGATATAGTTAATATTGCATAGCTGCATTGTCACAGACCTTGACTTGGTTAAGCCTTATACATACTGCCCAACAAAGATGATTATTGCAACAAGCAAAAGGAGACGGCTAATGGTCTGGCTGGCAAAGCAATGAAGGGACCATATCGTTCTATCTAGTTGCGCCGTAGCTTCGCTAAAATCATCTTAGTCTATTGATTTTAAATACAAAATATTCAAATTTGAGTTGCCGCAGGGCTTAAGACTGAACCGTTGAAATTTCAGGAGAATTCGGATGACGGCAGAAACGGCGCCGTAATCAGGCGAGCTCTGTATTGCGGCGATCTGCCCAAGACCGCTGGCATGGCGACGCATTCCTGCTGCTGTCATTTATCTGCTGGCCTGCACGATTAATTGCAACCCATAGTAAGCTGGCGCCAACATTAAGGTCGACCAGATTATGGAGGACAAAGCGCTCGCCAGAATGAAGGCCCCCCAGGACATATGCGAGGCTCCCGCAAGCATTGGCAAGATCGGCCTTAATGGCCCCAGGAGTTTGGATGCAATAATTGCCCAAACACCCCATTTCTCAAACGAATACCTGGTTTTAAGGAGCAGTCCTGGATGATTCCTCAGAGGCCATATATATGCAAGTCTGTCACGCAGCTTCACGCCAATGGCAAATGAAACAATATCTCCTGCCAAAGCACCGAATGCGCCTGCAACGATCATCGCAAACAGCGGGCCATTGGCCGCTCCCTCCAGCGCGCCAATTGCAACAAAAATAATAGTAGAAGGCACGAATACAGATGCGAATATAATGGATTCGGCGAACGCCAGCAGGAATATGATGATCTCGATCAGGTCATCGTATTCGCGCATGAAAGCGAGCAATTGCTCCCAAAAAGGCGCCATTTAAGCTGCCTCCACTGTCAACGTATGATGACGATAAGCTACGAACACATGCAATCCATTATCACATCATGACAAGGACAGCGACACCGTTCCATGCGAACTTGATGAAGAGAGGTAATCAACCTATTGGAAACATTGGCGACCCCGGGAGGATTCGAACCCCCGACCTGACGATTAGAAGTCGCCTGCTCTATCCAGCTGAGCTACGGGGCCAAAGTAAAGGATTTGGCCAACGGGTACTGGAGCGTCAATTCAGATGTTAGTTTTAATGCGTCCAGGATCCAATTCGTCCAAACTTGAAGTTATCAGCATAAGATTTTTTAACTAATTTGCGATCTGCTGACTCGCTGACCGTATAGTCCAGTTGATTTCGTTCTGCGTAAGCCACTGCTGCTTCTTGGCTGTCAAACTGCAACTTAACCTGTTGGTTTGTATCGCGCGATGACGTCCACCCCATGAGTGGATCAATATCCCGTGGCGCTGCAGGCTCGTATTCCAAAATCCACACCTTGGTGCGTCCTTGCCCAGACTGCATTGCGGTTTTGGCTGGCTGATAAATGCGGGCGATCATTTTTTCAAACTCACAATTACACATATGAGATTTTAAGTGGTCGGGGCACGGTGATTCGAACACCGGACCCCCTGCTCCCAAAGCAGGTGCTCTACCAGGCTGAGCTATACCCCGATTAATCCAGACTATCTTCAATGCCTAACTCTGCAGCATTGGTCAAGCATGCATATGGCTTGCTCTGTTATATTTTTTGTAAAAATGTACAATAAACGCGCCTCACAAATCGATGTGAACGGATTTAGCGTTAGATTTTGGGATGTTAGATTCCCATGTGAGGCGACTTTCCAAATCCTTACTCGAGCAGGGGGTGCAGCACCTGGTCGCCCTTCTTCAGACCAAGCCGCCGGGCAACGCCGCCGGCTAATTCCAGCACAGCGACAACATTTCCATTCGACGCAATGATCGTTTCGCTCAGCGGCTCAGTATTGGCCTCAATGCGATGCACGATGCCACCTGCTTTTATGAAAATCATATCTAACGGTATGAAAGTGTTTTTCATCCACATGGTAAGCTCTTGCGGCTGATCGTAGGTAAAAAGCATGCCATTTTGTTCAGCAAGATGCTGCCGATACATTAATCCGAGCGCTTTTTGGTGATTGGTCTCAGCGATTTCAATATCGATGATGTGCTGTTTTCCGGAAATGACGAGCGTTAGCTGGTCTTTCTTAAAAGCCTCTGCATAAAGCTGCTGCATATTCAGTATGATTCCAATAAGGAAGCAAAATAAAAGCAGGCCCAAAGTTGCCATGGACCTGCCCAAACCAGCGGCTATACAGAGCTTTCGAGAGAGTGATCGACTAATGTCTTGCCGGCAATCCCGATGCGGGAGTGTCCGGTCTGAGTTCTGCCGCCATACAACCTTTGTAGCCATGTCCCCAACGCACCTGAACTATTTGCCCTGGACGCAGTTCGGTAAAACCAAACCGACGCAACGTTTCCATATGAACGAATATGTCGGGTGTTCCCTCGCCCCGTGTCAAGAAGCCAAAACCGCGTATGCGGTTAAACCACTTTACCATAGCGCGTTCCCAATCGCTCTCAGCCTGCACAATAACGTGTGTGCGCTGAGGCAATTGAGAAGGATGAATAGCCGTGCTTTCATCCATACTCAGTATGGCAAATGCCTGAAGCCCTTTTGGACGCCGCAGGACTTGGCAGTGAACACGCGTACCTTCATAAGCTGTTTGATATCCACCTGCTCTGAGGCACGTGATGTGAAGCAGAATATCACCCAAACCGTTATCTGGCACTATAAAGCCAAATCCTTTGCTGGCATCAAACCATTTAATCGAGCCTGCGACCTCAAATACATCAAGCGTTGCGCCTTCAGCAAGCCCTCCGATTTCGCCGCCGACTTTATGCATATCCGGCATGGCATCGGAAGTTAATTTAGTATCCCCCACCATATTCGTATCCCGCCTACTTATTGCTACCCTATTAGATAGGGCTTATCTTTTTTTGATATAGCCCATGTATAGTAATAAAAGAGAATTCTGCACCTAATTATCAGGAAACTACACGCCTAAATCAGAACGCCTGAATTAGATATCAGAAAACAGCTGATTAACAATAACATCGCCACAAATCGGAAACACCCCTAACCTTGCTGTTTTAAACATCAAAGTATGAAACAGCCATTTCATCTTTAGATGTTTTCGCGCTAAAGTGTTGATTTTAAACAGCTTTGAAGGTCTTCGTATGCAGCTGGCGACCCTGCATTAGACTGTTGATATCGTTGGGAAAACAGCCAAACCACCTCATGCCAGGCGATTTTCGGTCCTTGCAGGGCCAAATTGCGGCGCAAATTGATTCGCCGATTCGGGGCATTCTCGTGCACGCTGTAGATTTTAATTTGGATCTCGCAGACATGGCATGCTTAAGGTGCACCGCCCAAAAAAACGCTTCAATTTTTATGGTTAGCAGCCCACGCTATGCGCTTCGGTTCAAAAAATTGAGGCGTTTATTTTGGCGGCGCACCTTAAGCAGTCAGAATAGTCTGACACTCAAGCAGCTTTTTTGATATTTAAATGTTTTTTCTAATTTTCAATGTCGTTTTCTGATTGCTGCGATCTTTAAGTTGAAACATCTTAGAGCCCGTCCATAAAAACAAACGATCCCGTTTTCCGGGTCAAAGCCGCATATTACTGGCTATTTCTCACTAAAATTGAAGCGTTTATTTTACTGGGCACCCTTGGTGCGGTCAGCATGCATGACTCTTGTGTATTCCTGAGTAACTGCACGATTTTCCTCATTATTCATAAAATGATTCAGCTTTCAATCGGCTCGCATAGCCGCCGAAGTCTCCGGCGCCGGGAAGGAAATCGGCACCATGCTGATTGATATCTGCTGTCATGAATACTTCAATCTTCTCAAAACCAAACGAAAGCACTGGCTTTAATGATTGCACGCCCAGGCGCTTCGAATGTCTGTGCATTGATGCTGTTGATCAGGCAATTGGCCCTCTTGATGTTGTATTTCAGTCGAACAGCCCTGTAGAATGTACGCCAACATTCCGCAACGATCTTAGCATCTAAGGAATAAATCTTAAGTTGGTGCTGAAAGTTTAGAAATCTGTAATCCCTGTATTTTCATAACTGCGGCTTGACAGTTGAGTACAAATCGATACTTCCGACTTCTCAGAAAATTATAACGTGATTAGTCAGGCCAAAAAGGTGTTTGAATGTCATTTACGCGCTACTTTTCAATGGCTTTGGAGCTGGGCCTGGAAAAATCCATGTTCATTAAAGTCGTGTCATTGTCCGTTATAGCGACTTTGGTCGAGTCGCTTGGTCTGGCGATGATCGTGCCGATCTACCAGTATATGAATGCCAACGGTGATATTGAGTGGCTGCTGAAAAACGAAAAATACTGGCTGGAGATGCAACAAGTCTTTGCCGTGGCGGGACTGCAGTTGAGCCTGACCACATTTTTGTTAACGGCGATGGTTCTTATTATTATTCGACAAGCAGCCGCCTTCTTGCGGCTGTTGATCGTTGCAAAAACCCGCGAAGCCCTGAAGCAGCATGTACGTGAAAGCGTTTTTTCTAGATATCTTGCCGCTCAGACACATTATCAGCATAAAATGGCTAAAGGAGAACTCGTCAGCGAGTTAACAAACGAGCTACAAAAAGTTGGCGTCTTATTAGTCGCGATCATCTCTTTGATCACTATTATCGTGAATTTGACGATATATCTTACATTCCTGTTTATCACGTCCTGGCAGATGACGCTCATATCAGTGGCAATTATCGGCCTTGCAATGGTACCACTGCAAAGACTTCAAACGCAAACAAGAAGTGCCGGTGAAAAATCGGTCGCAGCCAACAGCGAAGCTACGAGTTTTGTGGTTGAACGTCTGCAAATGGGCAGGGTTATTCGTCTGGCAGGTATCGAAACGGTTGAGAAAACACGCATGTCAAGGCACGCTGCACAACAATTTTTGACCATGATGCAGGTGGAAAGATTGATGGCGATTGCCGCTGTCGCCGTTGAACCAATCATATTGGCGATGGTGCTCGTGATGCTTTATATCTCAGTCGTGTGGCTGAATATGGCAACCATTACCCTAGGACTTTTCCTGATCATCATTGTGCGCCTGCTGCCAATAGCAAGAGACTTCGTAAAGGCACGTCAGATTATCTCTTCGACCATAAGCAGTGTTGAAGTCATTTATGACCGACTACGTGCTCTGAAAGTGCATGCTGAGCTGGATGATGGGTCTCAGGTGCTTGACAACATTGAAAATAACATCCAATTCGCGAAAGTATCCTTCAAATACGATGGTACCGACACAGTTGTTCTGAAGGATATAAGCATAGAAATTCCAGCAGGAAAAACGACGGCTATCATTGGTCCTTCAGGGGCAGGAAAGTCAACGTTAATTGATTTGCTGCCGAGGCTGCGGAAACCTTCCGCAGGTACGATTTACTTTGATGGGCAGGATTTAGCGGACATACGTCTGGACTCACTGCGCAGAAATATTTCCTATGTCCCACAGGAACCGCAGATCTTCGACGCAAGCATCGCAGATCATATCCGGCTGGGAAAAGCAAACGCCGCCATGGATGAGATCCGCGATGCAGCACGTCTGGCTGGCGCAACCCAATTTATAGAAGCCTTACCACACGGCTATGAAACGGTCGTCGGCGAACGCGGCGGGCGCCTGTCCGGCGGCCAACGCCAGCGGCTTGATCTCGCACGGGCAATTGTTCGCAAAGCACCTGTGCTTATTATGGATGAGCCAACCAGTAATCTTGATCCTAAATCAGAAAAAGATTTCCTCAATGCACTTGGACAGATACAACGGGAATTAAAGCCAACAGTGATTGTTGTTGCTCACCGGCTGTCTACCATACGTCACGCAGACAAGATCATTATCCTGAGCAACGGCATTGTCGAAGCATCCGGCCGCCATGAAGAGTTAATTGAAATCTCAAAGTGGTATAAAGATCTCGCCGTCGGCCAAGCATAGTGATTGAGCATGGTGATCACGCATGATCGCCTCAGCAATCCGGCATCTGGATATAAAAATGTTTCTTGCTTTGTCCTATGACCGCCACGTTAACTTTAAGACTGTTACCATCGAAGCCGGTGCTGGCGATTTTGGCTGTCCATGACATTTTCTTCAAACAACACATGTGGCATTTGCGCAACACAGCGGAGTTGCTGCAAAAACTGGAAATAGACTATCGATCCACTTTGCACAAGAACAAATGATATACCTTAGAGGAGCACTCAAAAAAACATCTGTTCGCCGCCCAAATATGTCGTCAATAGCAAGCGTTGTCATGATTTTTTCGGATATGACTGGCGGCTGCCTCTGTAGAAGCAGGCGATGATCCGATTTTGGGAGCAAGCTCCGTTATATCTGAAACTTTGCCAGACCTTGTATCGTCGGGCGTTGCCTGATATGGCATTGAGGCAAGATCTGGTTTATCTCCTATGCCAATCGTTATATTACGCCCAAATGGATACATTCCATACGTCTCGACGCTAAATTACTAACCGCACCGTCTGGTAAAAATGTCACCGGATTAAGCATCGTTTTTTTCGCATGGCATAGATACATCGTGCAATTACGCAATTGTGTCTCGGTCAAAAGTTGCCTTGTTTCGGGAAAACAATTGCAATGCGGTTTCTTGGATATATAAGGCCGCGTCGTCAATTACCGCGCGAAGCCGGCAGAGGTGGTAATTGACATCAGCAAACCCTAGGAGAGTACATCAAAAAATATGGCATGGAGCAGGATATCCACCCAGGCTGATTAGTGATATGCGGCGCTGAACCAAGGCGTTGGCTTTAGAGTTACATGCCTTCCTGCGCAACACAAGAAACAACAAATGGACGAGCTCTCCAGATGCGAGATTTTTCCGCAAATTCCATAGACTTGAACGGTAAATCAGTACTTGTTACGGGGGGAACCGGCAGTTTTGGCCAGAAGTTTATCGAAGTCGTCATACAACGTTACACGCCCCGTAAACTGATTGTTTTTTCCAGAGACGAGCAGAAGCAGTTTAATATGGCACACCGCTTCTCTCCATCTGAATATCCATTTCTAAGATATTTTATTGGCGATGTCCGGGATGTATCCCGGCTTGAGCTGGCTTTGGCAGACGTCGATTACGTCGTGCATGCAGCTGCGATGAAGCATGTCAGTATTGCCGAGTACAATCCATTTGAGTGTATCGCAACAAATGTGCACGGCGCTGAAAATATCGTTCGGGCTTCTTTGCGTCAGGGCGTCAAAAAGGTACTTGCTTTGTCAACGGACAAGGCCTGCTCACCAATCAATTTATATGGCACCAGCAAACTGGCTGCTGACAAGATTTTTGTTGCTGCCAATCACCTGTCCGGAAAAAAAGGAACCTGTTTTTCAGTCGTACGCTATGGCAATGTTATAGGATCTAACGGCAGTGTTGTGCCGCTTTTCAGGCGTTTAATTGAACAGGGTGCAGACCATCTGCCCATCACGCATGAAGAGATGACCCGCTTCTGGATTACGCTTACACAGGGTGTGGACTTTGTACTGTCCTGCATGAAGCTCATGAAACTCGGCGAAATATTTGTGCCGAAAATTCCCTCCATGCATGTTGTCGATCTGGCTCGCAGCATAGCACCAGATTTGCCGTATCGTGTGATCGGGATCCGTCCTGGTGAAAAATTACACGAAGCGATGATTACGGTCGATGATGCGCGCCAAACTTTGGAACTGGATGATCGCTATGTTATTCTGCCAGAAATACAGATCGAACGTGATCACAGCTTATGGGCGCCGAAAAAAAAGGTTGAAAAGGATTTCTTCTACGCCAGCAACAATAACCCGGAATGGCTGGACGCAGAAGGCATAAAAAACATTTTAGATGTGGTCTGAACCGGATGGGGCCAGCTATGACCGATGCCTTTCTACCCTACGGACGCCAGAGTATCGATGAACAGGATATTGCTGCTGTGACCAACGTGTTGCGGTCGGACTATCTCACAACCGGGCCGGCCGTTACAAAATTTGAAGAGGATATTGCACGTTTCACCGGAGGGCACCACGTCATCGCTTGTGCCAACGGCACGGGCGCCCTGCATATGGTATCTATGATGGAAGGGTTGGATGAAAACTTCAGCGTAATTGTTCCTGACATCACGTTTCTGGCGACTGCAAACGGCCCCCGCATGAATGGCGCCAATGTTATCTTTTGTGATGTGGACGGCGACACCGGCCTGATAACACCTGCATTGCTGGAAGCCTGCATCGATGCACATCGCGATAAAAATCTTCGTGCCGTTTTTGTTGTCCATCTGGCAGGCCAGCCTTGTGATATGCCTGCAATTGCCCGTATTGCGAGGGCCAATAATCTGCTGGTCATTGAAGATGCCTGTCATGCGCTTGGTGCGCGCTATCAGGATGACGCGGGCAGGGACTATCGTGTTGGAGCCTGTGATCATTCCGATATGGCGACCTTCTCCTTCCACCCGGTTAAAAATGTTACAACCGGCGAAGGTGGTGCAATAACGTGTATATCAGAAGAACGCGCTGCCAGCTTGCGCGCGATCCGCAGCCACAACATGACCCGCCACCCCCAGGAATGGCAAAACCAGGACCTGGCCTTTGATGCCAACGGCAATCCCAATCCCTGGTATTATGAAGCGCAGGCACCTGGCCTCAATTACAGAATGTGTGACATTCAGGCCGCTCTTGGTATCAGTCAGCTGCAAAAACTTCCGGAATTTCTTGAGAAGCGTCATCAGCTGGCAGGAATATATAATGGTGCTTTAGAAAACCTGCCGCATCTGCAGCCAGTTCCGCAACGCAAAGGAACGTGGTCCGGAATGCATCTTTACGTCGTCCTTATTGACTTCGAGGCGATTGGTAAGGACAGAGCCCAGGTGATGCAAGAACTGAGGCAGTCTAACATTGGCAGCCAGGTGCACTACATACCAGTCTCATGCCAGCCCTGTTACCATGATATTGCCAACCCGGAAGCCAGACCTGGTGCACAGTCCTGGTATAGACGCTGTCTTTCGTTGCCGCTCTTTCCTGCCATGACATCAAAAGACGTGCTGCGTGTCGTTGACAGCCTGAGACGCATAACAGAGACCTAAACAATGACCGTGCAACTCGCTGGGTTCACTCATTGAATATGTTGCAAATTTGCAACTTTTCTTTAACGAACGCTCTAACAGCAAACCATTATCCGGCATGGATATCAGGCAGCCCGTTCAAAACCTTATCATGATATCTAAAACCAGCCCGTAAAAGCGTTGACCAGCCTGAGCCCGGGATCTGGTGCGATAGATGCGATGCGGCCGGTCTCGGCAAGGAGTTTCTTCCACGCATCGCAGGCCAGCCCAGTAGAACCGGACGCTTGCCACCTCTCACACGGTGTTAACGTTGATATCGAGGCCAAAATCCATATTTGGAGCAGAATGTGTGAGGGCACCGATGGAGATCAGATTAACGCCGGTTTCGGCAATGGTGCGCACCGTGTCAAGATTGACGCCGCCTGAGGCCTCGGTCAGTACCGTACCGCTAGACATTGCAACCGCCTTGTGCAGTTCATCCAACGTCATATTATCGAGCAGGACGACATCAATCTTGTGCGCCAGGGCTTCCTCCAGTTGGGCAAGCGTGTCGACCTCGACTTCGATCTTGAGCATATGGCCGGCATGACTGCGGGCGGCGGTAATGGCTGCGCCCACACTGCCGGCCACTGCAATGTGGTTGTCCTTGATGAGCACCGCGTCAAACAAGCCAAAACGATGGTTTGCGCCTCCCCCCACCCGCACAGCGTATTTCTCAAACGCACGCAGGCATGGCGTCGTCTTGCGCGTTTCCACGATGGTTGCACCAGTCCCTGCAACGCAATCGACGTAGGCGCCTGTTAATGAAGCAATGCCACTCATGCGGCCAAGAAAGTTAAGCGCCACGCGTTCCGCCGTCAGGATGGCGCGGGCATTGCCTGAGACTGTCAACACCGATTGACCGGCTTCTACCTTGTCTCCATCACGGGCAAGAGCGGCAAGCTCGATTGTCGGATCAACCTGGCGAAACGCTTCTATGGCAACCTGCAGACCTGCCAGCATACCTGGCACACGCACAACGATATCAGCGACCGCGCTCCATTTCGGATCAATGATGGCATTAGTTGTGACATCACCACTCAGCCCAAGATCCTCGGCCAGGGCTTCACTCACGGTTTTCCGGATAAGATGGGGAAGAAGGTGTGCATGGCGCATGGAGATATTTATTCAACGGCTTGATGGCGTGCTGTGTCAAAACTTTTTTGTTTTATACAAGCAAGTCACAAAAAATTCTATACGGCAAACTTTGGGTCGCCTGGTGATCTGGCCAGAAAGAAGCGGACACAATGAAACAGACACAAAGCCTGCACAACATCTAGAAGTTTGGCTTTGCAAGCGTTTTCTTGAGGTTGTCACGACACATTTCGAGTTCACCGATAACAGTCAGGATGGTATCGTGAAGCTCTGATTTCTGGGCAGCCTTTTTTCGCGGACGTCCCTTCGTAGAAGCGGATATTTTTTTTATCTTGGCGTTATTGGATGTGTCTGCGTTTGCCGCAGGCACTGGAAGTCCATCCGCAACCTCGCCTCGGCCATATAACTTGGCATATTCAACACCCTGCTCCTTTAGGATCTTTTGAACACCTTTGATTGTGAAGCCGTCGCTGTGAAGAAGTGCACGAATGCCGCTGAGCAGTTCAATATCCTCCGGACGGTAATAGCGTCGCCCCCCGCCCCGTTTCATGGGACGAAGCTGAGGAAATTTCACTTCCCAGAACCTAAGGACATGCTTCGGCACATCCAGTTCTGCAGACACTTCACTAATGGTTCTAAATGCCTCTGCGGATTTGCGCATTGGGCTGCCCCCTTCCCCCTGGAATACCTAAAGCCCTCTGTCTGTGGCCGTCAGAGCAGCCATCGGCGAGCTTTGAGCTTTATTCTAAAGGCTGTTGATCGTCTGCCCTGCTGAATTGAGTGAAAACAAGCTGCAATGCACTATAAGATGCCTAGGTATGGCATGTTGCTGCATACCTTCACGCAGATTTAAAGGGCCGACGATGCCTGTTGAATATCGACGTTTACATCAAAAACCGGTTATTAATCTTTGCTTTTACGTCGTACATGCCCTGCGTTTATGCGATCTTTCATGATATTACTCGGTCGAAATACCAGGACCCGGCGAGGCGTGATTGGAACTTCTTCACCGGTTTTGGGATTACGTCCAATTCGTTCGGCCTTGTCACGTATGCCAAACGACCCGAATGAGGATAATTTTACCGGTTCTCCCGTGGCCAGTGTGGATGAAATCTCACTGAGCACCAATTCTACGAGTTCTTGCGATTCATTTCGTGGCAGACCAACCTTCTCGACGACTGCTTCGGCTAGATCTGCTCGTGTTAGCGTTTTATTTGCCATGGCCCCGCGCCTCCATTGTTATAGAGCGCCGGATGCTAGCGGCACCGGTTGACATGGTCAATCGCTCGAAAAGTAGCAAGCAGCTGATAATGAAGCAATTTATTCTAACCAGCTACCATATATGACAGGATTTCTAGTGTTATGTAAAGCAGGTGTGGCTTTTTCGACGGCCTTAGGATATGTCGTCAATTACCGCATGAGGGCCGGTTTGGCGAAATCGAGCCATTTCTGCGTCGCTCATTCTCAGATATGCTCTACATACTTCTTATGTCTATATCCCTGGAACAACTAGACGCAATTTTAGCCAACTGGTTCTCGTGCGGCAATTGACGGCATGTCCTGATATCACCAGCGAGCCAGGGCGGCTCCCCATGTGAAACCACCGCCCATAGCTTCCATCAGGATAAGATTGCCTTCTTTGATGCGATGCTCTTCAACGGCCTGGTTAAGCGCCAAAGGAATTGAAGCAGCAGATGTGTTACCATGATGATACAAGGTCTTAACAACTTTTTTGTTGTCGATTCCCAGTTTGTTGCTGATGCCATCCAATATCCGCACGTTGGCCTGGTGTGGAATGAAGAGGTCTATTTCAGATGCGGCATAACCTGTCATCAGCAGTGTTTCTTCAATCACACCGGAAATTTTTTGCACGGCGTGACGGAACACCTCTCTGCCATTCATGCGCAAGTGCCCTACAGTCATCGTAGAACTGGGGCCGCCATCGACGTAGAGCATATCCTCATATTGGCCGTCCGAACGCAGTCTGCTTGCCAGTATGCCACGGTCTTCCCGCGAACCGGATTGGACTTCGGCCTCCAGCACAACGGCACCGGAGCCATCGCCGAACAAAACGCAGGTCGTGCGGTCCGTCCAATCCAGAATGCGGGAAAATGTCTCTGCGCCAATCACCAGCGCGCGGCGTGATTGGCCGGCTTTTAAAAAATTATCGGCTGTTGCCAGGGCATAAATGAAACCAGAACAAACGGCCTGAATATCGAATGCTGCACCTTTGGTAATACCAAGTGCATGCTGAATCTTGACTGCCGTTGAGGGAAACGTTTTGTCAGGCGTTGCAGTCGCGCAGATCACAAGATCGATGTCGACTGCATTTATTCCGGCACAAGCAAGTGCCTGACGTGCCGCAGCAATACCAAGATCCGACGTAAGCTCGCCATCGGCTGCAATATGACGCGACTTGATGCCAGTTCGCTCGGTGATCCAGGCATCGTCAGTGTCCACGATCTTTGCCATATCGTCATTTGTCATGACACGGCTTGGCAAATACGCACCAACGCCTCGGATTACGGAACGAATGATTGCCACGATCGCTTCCTAAATATTACCTATATCTCAGACCAAGCTGTAATTTCACACGCGCCGCTGTCAAGCTGCGCAATGTCGTCAATTCCACCCATCCATCTGTCTTGCCTGGCACAATCCACACTACATTGCTCCGCGAGGCTGTGTCTTCACTTGCCGTACAAAGCCGCCTGGCTAATTCAGCTCTCATATGTAAACCAACGGCATATCTTAGCTCGCCATTTTTGCCATAATTTGGCTGTGGAAGGCGTTAAGATCCTCAGACAAGCGTTTAACAATGTCAGCTTCGGCCATGTCGTAGCCGATATCAATGGCGCTGGCAAAACCCAATGCATCCGTACCGCCGTGGCTTTTGACGGCAATACCATTTAATCCAAGGAATGTGCCGCCGTTGACCCTGCGTGGATCCATTTTATTTTTTAAGACACGAAAACCGCCCTGCGCCAGGAAAGCACCGAGCCTGGAATAAATGGATCTTTGCATTGCATCACGCAGATATTTGCCGATCTGCCGGGCGGTCCCCTCAGCCGTCTTCAGCGCGATATTGCCTGCAAACCCCTCCACGACAACAACATCTACCAGCCCCTGGCCAATCTGATCACCTTCGATGAAACCCTGATACGAGATCGTTAAATTCTGGGCCTCGCGAAGCCAGGCATGAGCTTCCTTGACCTCGTCGGCACCCTTGATTTCTTCAACGCCAACATTGAGCAGGCCCACTTTTGGGTGCTCGATATGGAAAAGGGCGCGTGCCATAGCCGCACCCATAAGGGCATAATCACAAAGCTGTTGTGCATCTGCACCGATATTGGCGCCAACATCCAACACAATGCACTCACTGCGCACGGTTGGCCAGAGCGCTGCAATAGCAGGACGATCAATATCTGCGATCGGCCTTAGAATCAGCTTGGTCATCGCCATTAAAGCACCGGTATTGCCGGCTGATACGACGACATCTGCTTCACCGTCGCGCACGGCAGCAATGGATAGCCACATACTTGATCTTTTACCGCGCCGCACAGCAATGCTGGGCTTGTCATCCATTGCGATGGCGCTATCCGTATGGATAATTTTAGATCTTGCCGCAAGCTCAGGATGCTTGGACAATTCGGTTCCAATCGCAGTCTGATCCCCATAAAGGTTAAATTTCAGCTGTGGGTTGCGAATCAGAGATATCGCAGCGCCGGGTATAACAACACCTGGACCGAAATCTCCACCCATCGCGTCAAGTGCTATTGTACGTTCAACAGTCATGAACAAATGTTGCCAAGCTTACAGTGCTACGCAAATTCAACTGTCGCAGCAACTGCAGCAATCTCCCAGGTTTATTGACGATCATCTCGCGCGACACAAATAGTGCCAAGACACGGGATGGTATGCCGAATACAGACACTTGACAATGGAAACTAAGTCAAGCGTCAAATCAATTCAAACTTTATGTAGATCTTTTTTACAGACCACTAGCTCATATCGTCGTCAGGCTTATTTTGTAACTTATTTTTTAATAGCCCGAGCTCTGCGAACGGAGTGTCAGCCGGCGTGAAAGGCTGTCTCTTTGTCTCGGCAATATTAAAATTTTTCCCCTGTTTGCGAGGGTATTGCTCTATGCGCGATGCCAAGAGTTCATAGATCAGATGGCCAACTTCGAGACAACCTGCGGTAAAAGGTTCAGGATCCTCTGCGTCAGGATCGCTGAGTTCTATTTCTCCGAGATCTGGTAATTGCGATGCTGGCCAGAATTCAATATCGAATGTTTCGTAAAGTTTGGAGTATACCGGTTCAAGTGAGACCACGCAGGCTTGTTCTACACTGCTGTGAAATTCGCCCCTGACGCGGTAGCGCCCTTGGGGCAATGGGATAATTTTATAATCCGCCTCAATGAAGTCGCATGCGAGAATGTCCAAGGCGGCGGCAATCTCCCGGCATTCGTCTGCGGTTGCCTTATGCTGAAATCTTGTCTCGCTACCAGTCAGTGCAGCCTCCTGGTGGGACCAGTTTAACAGAGCCATAGCGTTACGATGCTTTCATATGACATACTTTTTGTCATTGTTTATCAGCTTTTCAAGCTCCTTGTGCCTCTTAACAGGCCTTGTTAAGTATCAAGCAAATGAGCAGGATTGGGGAAGGTAAGACTGTCGACATCAATTGGCAAAGTCGTTGTTTTTACCAGCTGCTGATACGACATCACGGCATATTTTGCCAAAGCCTGCGCGCTGGCATCTGCCTGCTGCATCCCGATGTGGCAGGCCAAATCTTCAGCCAAGCCGGCAGCATCATTGTTTTGTAACCTGCTCAGGTAATCCATTGATCGTTCCAACAAGCCGGCAGAAGCTTTTTTGACGCGCCGCGGCACACTCATGTCGCCGATTCCCAGTTCCCGTAGTGTGTCGTCTATGTCTGCGACAAATGCTTCCACCAGCGCGCGTGACAACGGTCCGTTGACGGGCTCATAATTGCGTAATGCGGCCAGTACAATGGCCATGTGCAGCACCAACAATTCATAGCGGCCCGTTACGGTATCCTTTACGCCATAATGTGTATAAAATACGCGATTGCGGGTTTGCGTCACGATCAAGCCATAAACTTTTGTTGCTTGTCGACCGCTTCGACCAAACTGGCGCAGCCAGTGCTCTAAATTTAACATCGCAGGTCATTCGCCTTGTTATTGTAAAGATTTTGGATGCTGAGTTCAAATAAATACGATTCGTCGCTAATTTTGCGCCGTGGGTTTTGATAAGAAACGGTAGTTTGGGATATGCAGATTAAAACGCGCAAAAGTGACGATACGATGCGGTATACCAAGAATACATCGCTTGCCCGATGTGTGTGTGTGACAGCCATGGCTGCACTCTGCAGTCTCTCCATGACCGGCTGTGGGCAGAATTTATACAAAGTTACGAAGCATGGGCACCAGTTTCGTGCGACGGATGCCCAGCTCATTCAACCCGGAATGAGTCAGGATGACGTTCGCTTATCGCTCGGCACTCCGACAACGACATCCCGCTTTAATAATGGCGAGGCTTATTACTACATATCTTCAACAACACGTCAGATGGCATTTCTGGATCCGAAGGAAATTGACCGGCGTGTATTCGCCGTCTATTTCAACAAACTTGGCACCGTCGAGCGAATTGCTAATTACGGCCTGAAAGACGGTCGAGTATTTGATTTTATAAGTCGGACAACGCCGCCTGCAAACAGCAGTGAGGAAGGTCTTTTCTCGCAGTTGTTCAAAAATCTCGGAAAGCGCGGATCGGTGTTCGGGGAATAAGACGGCAGATGTTACCGTCTGCCTGCTGACGCTCATGTTGCGCTTGTACTCAGCGCCAACATATAGGGCTCCCACCAAAATAAACGATTCAATTTCAGTGATAAATAGCCAGTGAGATGCGGTTTCGGCTTGGAGAACGGAAGCCTGGCCAGCGCATTTTCACAAGCGCCGCATGGCATTGTTCTTCTGTGCCGTACAACCGCTGAAACGTCGCAATGCTCATGCCTTTCTGAAACTGGATCTGATTACGTGCCATCGTTGAACTCCTTGAATTGCCAATATATTCAAGCATGCTCAGAATTTAATGGCAACTTAAAAAGAACATAGCAGAGCGATCAAGATAATCAGGTTGAATCATAATTGATTCCAATGAAGCAACATTTTTATGGTCCTAAAAGAACGTAACAGATGTATCGCAGTAATTAGGAAAAGTAATGAGCGTGATTAATATTTTGTCATACTAACAATCTATACTAAATTCATCCTTATAAGAAATGACGGAGTGAAATACTATGTCAGCAGAGAAATTACGTATTTTTATGATTGCGGTCCTTAGCACTTCATTGCTTTTGTTTGTTATAGTTGGCGCCAAGACCGCTGCTGCTTATCCAAGCTGCAGCATGATGTTTGATGAGGCCGACGAAATCTGCAGACTACGCGATGGTCGGCTATGCAAAATAATTACATCTTGAGAACTTGCAGGAAATCAGTTTACTTGCCGTATTATCAACCCCAAGGCTAACTCGAAAAAAAATAAGCAACGTCGCAAAAAACGCAACCAATAATAACCTTACGATTCGCATAATTTTCTTATGGAACTCCGCATATGCATGTCGTCTGCGGTCTCCGGACAGACGGATTGAGACTTTCAAATCACCGAGAGCGATTACCGAACTGGTCCAGCCGCGCATTTTGCCAAGCTTGCGGATGTAGCTTCTATCATCGGTGACAAACACGGCACCAGTCTGACGCGCCAAGGCATGGTAGGCTGTATCATCAACGGATAAGTGCCCCTGACCTGCGGGCAGATCCCGGTGCGCCAGGCGGGCCGCACGGCGGCGGGCTTCTTCATCCAAATCTGTCATGCGAATGAAGTCTTCGCGCATAATATCGCTCAGCCCGTCGAGCCGTCGAAGGACCCAAGCCTCACTGCGCCGCACCAGCTCGCCCTCAATTTTAAAACGAGACCTGATAACGCCATTCATAAACCTAAAAAACGCAGTTAAAAACGAGCGCAACCTCTAAGAATCATTTAATATCAATGGCATGCAAAAATTCGTTGATATAATTCCCG